>JAGGWF010000060.1 GCA_021157685.1 Planctomycetota bacterium
ACATTTGATTAATGATTATTCATTAGCCATTTGATATTAATCACTTGCGTCCGGCCCCCATCGTCTAGCGGCCTAGGACGCCGGGTTCTCATCCCGGTAACAGGGGTTCGAGTCCCCTTGGGGGTATACTATTTATTTTGTTTTGAAATAAATATTCTTATGTACCGTTGTAGTTACAACCGAAAATCACCCCTCAAATACCGGGCTGTCTGTGAAGCTGAATTTTCAATCACTCTGAAGTTGTAATTCGGCTTTTTTTATTGCGAAGATCGTCAGCAGGATAATGCCCGTAATGACCATGTAGATCCCAATGTTTTGTGAGATGGTGCCGCCTTTGTAGATAGCCCACCAAGCGGTTTCGAAAGGGTTGTCGTCGCGGAGGGTTTCCAGCCAGAACCGCACTAAGCCATAAAGAATGAACATACAACCCAGAACGACACCGGGCTTTCGTCTGCCAATAAATAGCCAGATGCCATAGAGTATCCCAGCGAGGGTAAATGCACAGATGCTCGAATAAATTTGCGTCGGATGCACAGAGCGTGTGCAATAGGAACCACCGTGCCTGACAGCACCTTTTTGTTCATTGGTCAATTCATCAAAATCTTTGAGATAGCCATCTGTATAATAACTGTCCGGCAGATCCCACAGTGGCTCAGGACGGTTACGCGCTCCGTCAGGTCTAATCTGGCTATAAAAAGCCGGGCTGCCATAAGGAAACTCAACGGCCCATGAAACCTCACTGCACTTGCCATAGCAGCAACCATTCAACAGGCAACCGATGCGCCCAAAACCCAAACCCACCATCAGGCCGATGGCCAAAATATCAAGATAGAGGCGTTTTGGCAGTTTGAACTTCCACAGATAAAACCACACAAAACCAACACCCAGGATTCCACCGCCCAAAAACTCCAGACCACCCTGCCAGACAGCAAAGGCCTCCATCGGACGACCAATGAAAAGATCATGATGGTGAATAACATAGAATACCCGCGCCCCGATAATCCCGCTCAGCAAGGCGTACAGTGCGACACTCGATATGCGGTCCGGATCTTGACCGAGCCGTTTCATAATCCGCCGCATCAGCCAGAGTGCCGCCAAAAAACCAATCACCATCATCGTACCGTAACTTTTGACGGAGATGTGCAAAAATGGGATTTCAAAAAGCTCCGGGTGCATAGGGACTACTTCTCAAGCATTTTGAAGTTGTTGTCTTCGTCACAGACGACGACATTGGGTTTAAGCGAGTCCATCTCTTCGGGGCTGTAATAGCCGAAGTTCATGATGATCACGATGTCACCGGAACTGAACAGACGGGCCGCCGCACCAAGGATACTGATTTCCTTACTGCCAGCAGGTGACGGAACCACATAGGTCTCGACCCGCTCACCATTGGTCACATTCGCCAGCAGGACTTCTTCATACAGGCGAATACCCGCCGCGGTGAGCATCTCGGTATCAATCCCGACACTGCCAGGGTAGTCAATCTTTGTCGAAGTCACGCGGCCCCGATGAATTTTACCTTTTAACGCTTTTACTAACATGGATTATATTCCTAATATTTGATCGTATCATTAAATCGTATTATACAATATTTGGCGGGTTATTCAAGTCTATCAAAATAAATATTATCGATCAGACGGGTCGGGCCGATATGAACCGCCAGAGCAATCAGGGCCTTTTCTTCGATCCGATTCAGTGGCTCCAGCGTTTCAATATCGACAATGCTGACATAGTCAATTTCCCCCTGATCCTGCTCGATAATGGCTTTCATCGCATCAATTAGTGCGTTTGCATCCCGCTGTCCGGCCATCACCTGCTCCCGACAGGCCATCAATGCCTTGTGCAGACACAACGCCCGTTTGCGTTCTTCGGCCGACAGATACCGATTCCGGCTGCTCATCGCCAACCCATCGGCTTCTCGAACAATAGGACAAATACGGATTTTCAACGGCAGATTGAGGTCGCAAACCATCCGCCGGATAACTGCAGCCTGCTGGGCATCTTTTTGGCCAAAAAATGCAATATCGGCTCCAACGATATTAAACAACTTTGTGCAAACTGTCGTAACGCCCCTGAAATGGCCGGGGCGATTGGCTCCACAAAGACCGTCAGTGAGTTTCTCCACCTCAACCCAAGTCAACTGCTCGGACGGATACATTTCGTCGGCAGACGGCGCAAAGATCAAATCCGCACCGAGTTTATCACAAAACGCTGCGTCCACCTCAAGTGTACGAGGATAAGTGTCCAAATCCTCGCCGGGGCCGAACTGGGTGGGATTGACAAAAATACTCACGACGACAGTGTCGCATTCTTTAACGGCGGTTTCGATGAGCGAACCGTGTCCGGCGTGCAGGGCACCCATCGTCGGGACAAATCCCACTTTGGCCCCCTGCTTTTTCATATCGAGGACGCTTTGACGCAGGTCGCTGATTGTATGAACGATCTTCATCTATTCGCCTACTTCTGCAAGATAGTATTTTATTTCCTCAGCTATCTGGTCCACCTGTCCGGCATCCCAACACTGTTCAGGAGCCAACCGAATGACCGGACAAACCGTATAATCAGTATACAGCGTATCGTAGCCGCGGGCAAGATGTTCCAGAAAAGACGGCTCGATTCGCTGTTCATACGGGCGATTTCTTTCATAAATGCGATCCAGACAGTTTTGGACAGTGTCATGCAGATAAATCACCAGCACCGGGACCGCAACGCCCTCATTGACAGCTTCATAATGTTTTCGATAAACCTCCAAATCACTTTCATTCAGCCAATTCGAGGCGTAAATCAGTGCCTTGTCGAACACATAATCGCTGACATAGCGGTAAGGCGTAAATAATCCGTCACCACGAAGCTGTGAGGCACTGCTGGACAGAAAGAACAACTCCGAATCCAACGCCAACTCCGTCTTGCCCGCATACACTTGAGGCAGGAAAGGATTGTCATCGTATTTTTCGGAAATAAATGTAGCATTTAACCGTTCAGCCAATCCAGCCGCCAGCGTCGTCTTGCCAATGCCAATATTACCGGCAATCGAGATAAGCTGTGACCGTTCGGGGTCGATAAAGAAATCCGAACCGTTTAACCGCCCTGCCAATTCCCGCATCGTACAGCCAATCTGCGGATGAACAACATCGCCGACCAACTCACACATCCCTTTGAGTACAAAACTCCGCAGATGCATCTGTGGGTGCGGGATTTTCAAATCCGGCTCATCAACAATCTGATTATCGTAAAGCAATAAATCCAGGTCAATCGTCCGCGGCCCCCATCGTTCATCCCGCTGACGACCCATAGCCCGTTCGATTTCCTGCAAGTCCTCAAGTAAGGCGCGATGGGGCAGCATTGTTTTTATTTTAGCGACCGCATTGAGAAAAAAGGGTTGATCCGTTCCGCCCAGCGGCTTTGTTTCATAGAAAGAGCTTGACTCCACCAACCCTACGCCCGCAAGCACCCTCATCTCAGAGATTGCATTTTGGAGATTTCCATTCTTGTCCCCAAGATTGCTGCCCAACCCGATATAAGCTGTGTGTTCCGTCATTCGGATTTATATCTTCGCTATTCGATCCATCGCTTCTTTAACTTTGGCTGGATCATTGAAAGCGCTCAGGCGGAAATAGCCCTCACCCGTGGCTCCAAAACCCGCGCCCGGCGTACCGACCACATTGGCTCCCTTGAGCAGCAAGTCAAAAAAAAACCACGAGTCCACATCCTCCGGCATATGTAGCCAAATATATGGAGCATGCTCGCCGCCATAGACGGTGTAACCTTGCCCGGTCAGTGCCTGCCGCATCATCTCCGCATTGGACATATATAAATCAATCGTCTCTTTGATCTGCTGTTTGCCTTCAACACTGTAAACCGCTTCGGCCCCCTTTTGGGTGATATAGCTGACGCCGTTGAACTTGGTACAGTGGCGGCGGTTCCAGATTGGATGCAGATCAGCAGGCGAACCGCCCTTTGTATAGGCAACCAACTCTTTCGGCACTACCGTAAAACCACAACGAACACCGGTAAAACCAGCCGTCTTGGAAAAGCTGCGGAACTCAATGGCCACTTTGCGTGCGCCTTCGATTTCATAGATCGAATGCGGAATACTGTCATCACGGATAAATGCCTCATACGCCGCATCAAACAAGATGATCGCGTTATTCTCAATCGCATAGTTGACCCATTTTTTGAGCTGGGCTTTTGTGGCCACCGCACCCGTTGGGTTGTTGGGGTAACACAGATAGATCATATCCACCGGCTCGGTCGGCAGTTCCGGCACAAAATTATTCTCCGCCGTACAGGGCATATAAACGATATTTGCATACCGACCCGCGTCATCGCCTTCGCCCGTACGACCGGCCATCACATTGGTATCCACATACACCGGATAGACCGGGTCAGTTACGGCGACGACATTGTCAATCCCAAAGATCTCCTGCATATTACCGGTATCGCACTTGGCGCCGTCGCTGACAAAAATCTCATCGGCCTGAACCGGAATGTTTCGGGGTTTATAGTCATTTTCAATAATCGCTTCCCTCAAGAAAGCATAGCCCTGTTCGGGACCATAGCCGTGTAGACCCTGATGGGTCGCCATTTCGTCTACGGCTTTATGCATCGCATCAACAACCGCCGGTGCCAGCGGCTCGGTCACATCGCCAATGCCCAGTTTGATAATAGCCGCATCGGGATTGGCCTGTGCAAAAGCATTAACTCGTCGTCCGATTTCCGGAAACAGGTAGCCAGCTTTCAGTTTCGCAAAATTTTCATTCACAAAAATCATTATTCGTATAATCCTTTCTTAGCTGAAACAGCGGTGAAACCATAAAGGACATGAAGAGCATGAAGAAAAAATATATATAATAACTTCATGTCCTTCATGCTCTTCATGGTTAAATATTCCGCCAAACGAATCAGAAGTTTTCTTTTACATAATTAACCGCATTGGTGAAAATCGTCATGCCGTCGGCCATCCCCTCGCGATCTTTCAATCGGGTCCAGTGGGGATGCTGCGTCCAGCGGACAAACCGTTCCGGGTGCGGCATCAGGCCCATCGCCCGGCCGGTCGAATCGGTCAGTGCGGCAATCGAATCCTGTGAACCGTTGGGATTAATAGGAAAGCTACCTTCGTTACCATCCGCATCGATATATCGAAACGCGACGAAGCCGTCATTTTTAATCGTTTCCAGTGTCTGCTCACTGTCACAGACAATTTTACCTTCGCCGTGGGCAATCGGCAGATAAATCCGTTGTCCCGGATTAACGAATACGCAACGATCCGTCCCCGGCTCTAAGTAAACCCAGCGATCCTCAAATATACCCGAGTCGTTGTCGGTCAGCGTTACCACCTGACCCGTCAATGAAAGCTTTCCGGAACCATTCAGCCCCGGCACGATCCCGGTCTTAATCATCACCTGAAAACCATTACAGATACCCAGCACAAGTTTGCCGTCTTCGATAAATTGATGCAGAATATCGCTGAGATGATGCACGATCTGATTGGCCAATACTTTTCCCGCCGCAACATCATCACCATAGCTGAATCCGCCCGGAAAAACCAGTATCTGATAACCATCCAGCATCGCCGGATCATCAATCACACGGTTAATATGAACCCGCTCGGCCTGTGCTCCGGCCAGCTTCAAAGCGTGTTCAGTCTCCAGATCGCAGTTAATCCCCGCCGCTCGTAATACAATTGCTTTTACATTATCCATTACTAATAATCCTTTATTGGACACTAATTATTTATCTACTTAGTTATCATCCACCGATAAAAGAACCCTATAATCTTCACCTATCCGCTTCTTGAATTCATCGCTTATTCTGTTCCAGTCGAGTACATCCACGCAAAACGGTAAATCGGATTCCTCAAACACTTCTTTCAATCCCAACAGAACGCTCTGCTGAATTCGCTGCTTTCCCTTAATCACCAGATCCAAATCCGAATACTTTCTGGCGTTTCCTTTAACCCTGGAACCATACACCCACACTTCACAGCCGTCTGCCCGGCTTTTTAATATGTGCTTCACAATTCCCAGATGTTCCGGACTCAGATCAATCATTGTCTTTCGCAATCGCCTGATACAGTTTTCGGGAGGCACTTAACAGATCGGACGCCGCATCCAAAACTTCATCGGCTCGATCCGAACTATAAGTATGTGTCATCTGATTTCTAAGATTATGAAAAAGAATCCAGTTCTCAACATTATCAATGAAGCCGTTTACTCCCGCCAGACGAAACAGTTCTTTTCGACTAAGTCCCTCCAACGCGGCGGTTCCCAGCTTTTCTGTAATCCAGCGTTTCATAAATTTCCAGCCCATCTCATACGAAATCTCAAAGTTCTGAACAACTCCCGCCTTAATGGTTTCGCGAATTTCAACTGAAAACGACGCATCTTGACAACTCCCAAGCGCCTTGAGTGCCGCCTCCAGAGAATCCGCAACATTTTCAAGATTTGTCAAATCCAATCGCATAATCGAAAATCCTTTTCTTAACCATGAAGAACATGAAGAATTTTTAAATATTTTCCTTCATGGGCTTCATTTCTATTTATAGCACATTATAGCACAAAGCTTTTCAAGCCATTTTTCAACATCTTCACATTAAAGTTAATCAGAAATCCCTGTTTCATTCCCATCAATTTCATATATGACAGTATCTGGGCCTCATGGACCCGATTTAATTGTTCAACACTTTTCAACTCAAGAATAATTTCATCTTCAACCAGAATATCAATCCTGTATCCACAATCCAAACGACACCCTTTGTAATGAACCGGCAATGGTTTTTCCACTTGGAAGCCAATTTCGTTTAAGTGCAACTCATGGCACAAGCACTGTTGATAAGCAGATTCCAGAAGTCCCGGCCCTAAAGCCCGGTGTACTTCAATCGCGCACCCAATCACCTTATTGGACAACTCGCTAAAATTCTTCCCACTATCCATACTGTCTGTTTCTTTTTGACACAAACCTTTTTATCTATTTTTTCTTCATGGTTAACTCACCGCTACCAATCCAACGGTTTTTGCCACGCTTTTTTCAACACATCCAAGCCCGCGTCAATCACAGTATTCTGATTTGCGTCATGGATAAGCAGTTTCTTATCCTCGATCACTTCACCAACCTGACCGAACGGAATGTTCAACATCAGCTTGGCAAACACATCAAAGTTTTCCGGCTGAACCTCTATCAGATAGCGTGAGTTCGATTCGCTAAACAGCATCGTATCGGCCTTAATGCAATCGTCGCTGACAGCTAAGCCACGCAGGTCCGCTTCAATCCCCAGATTTCCGGCAAACGCCATCTCCGCCAACGCAACGGCCAAACCACCCTCGGAGCAATCATGACAGGAACGAACAAAGCCCCGCTCAATCGCCTTAGCAATGCGGCGGGAAATCTCGACCGACATTTCCAAATCCATCTTGGGAACATTGGCACCAAGTTCGTCATGAACCTTATAATAATGCGAACCGCCCAGCTCGTTTTTGGTCAGCCCCACCACAAAGATCAAATTACCGCCCTTTTTGACATCCATCGTTACGCACCGATTGACATCGTCAACAATCCCCATCGCACTGATCAGGAGGGTATAGGGAACGGCAATACGCGTCCCGTTTTCACAAACAAATTCATTATTGAGCGAATCCTTACCCGATATAAACGGCGTCCCAAAAGCCATCGCCCCGTCATAACAGGCCTGCGAAGCCCGCACAAGCGCCCCGAGCGTTTCCGGCCGGGTGCAATCACCCCAGCAGTAATTATCCAGTATCGCAATCCGTTCCGGGTCGGCCCCGACACACACCAGATTCCGAACCGCCTCATCAATTCCCGCCAGCGCCATCCAATACGGATCAATATCGCCATAGCACGGATTCATCCCGCAACTGAGAGCCACACCTTTATCGTGGTCGTATTTCGGCCGAATCACCGCCGCATCCATCGGGCCGTCATTTTCAGCACCCATCAGCGGCTTAACCACACTGCCACCCTGCACCTCGTGGTCGTACTGGCGAATCACCCATTCCTTAGAAGCCACATTATACGAACCCAAAATCTTCTGCAAATCGTCATTATAAGTGTCTTTTTCTTCCAACACCGGCTCGGACAATTTTTTCGTTTTCCAAACAGCCTTGCGGTCATACTTGCAAATGCCTTCATGCAGGAACTCCATCTCCAACTGGCCAACCTGCGTACCTTCATACCGCAGGGTCAGCTTCTTATCGCCGGTAAATGTCCCAATGACAGTCGCTTCGACATCCTCGGCGTTAAAGATCGCCATAATCGCGTCCAGCTTTTCCGGCTCAACCGCGATGACCATCCGCTCCTGGGCCTCGCTGATCCAGACTTCCATATAAGAGAGCCCCGCGTACTTGAGCGGTATTTTTTCCAGATCCACTTCCACGCCGAGCTTTTCACCCATCTCGCCAACCGCACTGCTCAAGCCGCCCGCCCCACAGTCGGTAATGGATTCGTAGAGGTTCGCGTCCCGCGCCTGCAGGAGCGTGTCCAGCGTCTTCTTTTCCGTAATTGCGTTACCGATCTGCACGGCGTGCGAGAAGATATCTTCGTGTTCGTGGGTCATCTCGCCGCTGGAGAAAGTCGCGCCATGAATGCCATCGCGGCCAGTCCTGCCACCAACAACGACAACTAAATTGCCGGGTTGGGCGTTCTTGAAGCATTTCTCGCGGGGAACAAGTCCTACATTCCCGCAGAACACCAACGGATTCGCCAGGTAGCGGTCATCAAAATACAACGCACCGTTGACCGTCGGAATCCCCATCCGGTTACCATAATCCCGAACACCGGCGACCACACCCTTCATAACGCGGCGAGGATGCAGCACACCCTTTGGCACATCTTCCAGCTTCATATCCGGCCGGGCAAAACAGAAAATATCCGTATTCGCCACCGGTTTGGCCCCCATCCCCGTTCCCATCGGGTCGCGGATGACGCCACCGATACCGGTCGCCGCCCCGCCGTAAGGATCCAGCGCGGATGGGTGATTATGCGTTTCGACCTTAAAACACACCGCATCCTCATCGTCAAATTCAATCACGCCGGCGTTATCTTCAAAAACCGAAATACACCAGTCCTTATTCAAATCCTTGGTGGCCTTGAATATCGTTTCTTTGATCAGATTGTCAAAATGAATCTTCTTACCGTCCAGTTCCATATCCACGCTGCTCTTGAGCGTCTTATGCACACAGTGCTCGCTCCATGTCTGGGCCAGCGTCTCCAACTCCACATCTGTCGGCTCACGGTCGAGCTTTTTATACTCATCCCGAATCGTCTGCATTTCCTTCAGATTCAGGAACATATCCTTCTCTTTGCTAAGCTGAACGAGCTGTTCATCGCTCAGGTCACGAATCGGAATCTCGGTTACTTCCATCTGATACGGCTGGGTATGCGGACCCGGCGGTTCGGCGCCGGTCCCGAAGATGACATCCTCAATGCAGTCATTGGCCAAAATCCGCCGTGCGATGGTCGCGCAATCATCCTCGCTGACATTGCCCAGCAGGACATATTTGCGGGCCGTTCGAACGGAGTTGACTTGTCCTGCCCCCATATCCACCAGTGCAGACCTAACCGATTCGGCCACAGGATCCGTTACGCCGCTTTTGAGGTGAACTTCGACCACAGAGGCCTGCATCGGCCCGGCGGGAATGCCGCTCTTGCCAAGATGCCAATCCTGACAGACCGTATCGGCCAGCAGTTCACACCCAACCCGTTCCGCGAAGTCCTGATCAAAATCCGCCTCGATCAAAAAAACCTTCTCCGAGACAACATCTTCAACGGAAGATATATTCAACTGGCGAATATCCTCCAGAACATCGCCGCCGTGAATATCCGGAAAACCCTTTTTCGATGAAATCTCAAATCGCCACTGTTTCACATTCAATCCTTTGTATTGTTGATTCTAACTGTAACAAAACCCCTCTAACAGGGGAAATAACCATGAAGAACAGGAAATTCATGAAGTTTTTACATAATTCTTTCTTCACGGCCTTCCACACTCCGTGGCTCAAAATGGGTTCGTTTGGTAAAATAGCTTTCAGACATCAGAAAACAATATTCTTATCTTTGACCTCGCCCTTTTCATACTGGTTTTTATCCGAAAATGCAAGGTTTTTCAGTCATCAATAAACAAGTATTCATCAAAGATGAGTTTATTTGGACACCTTATAGACACATAAGTGAAATCCACAGGATACACATTTTCATTCTATCTGTTTTATGCACCCACTTAAAATGGGTTCGTTTGGAAAAATTGCTTTTTTATCCTATTCTTCAGATTTCAGGCATTTGTCTTCAGTCCTTAGAATATTGAATCGCGGATCTGCTGCTGCGGGCGAAACGCCCGTGTTCTCGGTTACCGTTACCACCCACGACCCAATACCCCTCAAACCACAAGACTCGGACCTCTGCATAGATTATCGTTCAAAACTCCCTTTTTTGCAAGCACGAAATCTCAATAACATCTTGTGTAATAAGAAGTTGCGGTGCCAAACGAAGACATCCAAAGACATCAGACACATCCCGCTGCCACCGTATTCCAAAAAAATCGTGAGTAATTTCATCATCTGGCGCATAATACTTTATGAAAGCCGGCGATTTGAGCAGGGAAACTTAAATGAGACCTCAAATAACACAGTCAAACGACAGCTCTTTGAAAATCCATACCGATGCGCCCGATCTCTGGCGTCAGGCCCTGCCCCGGCTGATCCCGCTGATCTGCCGCATGCTGACCCGACGGGGCATCCATCCGGCACTGGCCGAGGAGCTAACCCAGAAAACAATCTTTGATGCGATCCGGAGGCGAGAAACTTATGATTCATCAAAAGGAACGCTCGAGCAGTGGATCTTTACCATCGCCAAAAATAACCTAGCCCTTGAGATGCGGCAGCGGCAGTATCGCCCCAAGCCGGACGGCCAATTACTGAAATCGCTGGAAGTGATGGATTCGGCCCCGATGCCCGATGCGGTCCTGGAACTGGCCGAAACCGCTTCGCTCGTCAGAAAGGCCCTCTCCCAGCTAAGCGAAAAAGAACAAACCGTCCTCAAGGACAAATATATCCAGGACCGCCCGGCTCGCCAGATCGGCAAAACCCTGAAAATCAGCGAAAAGGCCGTGTACGACCTTTTGTATCGAGCGCGTATATCCCTGCGTGAAAAGTTAATCCAGTTGGCACCTTAGTTCAATGAGGAGCAAACCTTATGAAAAAACAGAACAAACAATTTGAAAACAATATCTCCCGCCTTCTCAAGACAGGCCGGGAGTCAAATACGCCCTCCCAAGAGTTTACGAATACCCTGATCGATGAAGCTCTGAACGAACTCAAATCCGATCAGGACAGGCGGCAGAAAAGGAGCAAACCCATGAAATCACATTTTCCAACATGGCTGAAAGTCGCTGCGGTTTTTCTCATCTGCGGTGGTTTACTTTCGGTAATTTGTTCAATAATTCTGGTAGGTAGCATCCAGAGCAAGTTTGGCGAATTAGAGAGTTCTATTGATTCGTCTGGCGGTTCTGGATCATCAGGATCATCAGACCGAAGAGTTGCCTATAATGATTTATCAAAGGGCGAACCACTCGTTATTGATGCTCGAGGGAAAGGTGTTACGCTCGTTATTCGGGGTCCACATGACGATATGCCGGTTTCGGCAGACCCAACTGTTTTGAACCGTGGCAAACTCGGAGGAATGAGGTTTGATGAAATTACACCCGCCTATCCCATGGCTCACGGCGGGACTCGGCCGCCCAACGGCGAGGATGTCGATGCGATGTTCTTTAAGACCTATGGCGTCAATCCCTTCGTCGATACCGAAGACGATCACCTCTCGACCTTTGCAATTGATACCGACACCGGCAGCTATACGGTATGCCGCCGCTATCTGCAGCAGGGCAACCTGCCGCCGAAAGAGGCCGTTCGGGTCGAGGAGTTTGTCAACTACTTCAAATACGACTA
>JAGGWF010000138.1 GCA_021157685.1 Planctomycetota bacterium
ATATTCGATTGACTGCCCTAAGTGGACATGGTAGAATTTCTTGCAATGAAGATCGAATCAGCCACAGAGCAAGTTTATCGCAAACGATGCAAACGCTGGAACCATCCCTGTCAAGCACACGCTTTAACATTCAGTTGCTATCACAACAAAGCTTTTCTCAATGAGCAGGCCGTATGCCAAAAGCTGGCCGACTCCGACTGTTTAGCTCGGGCCTGCAGTCGACACGATGTGGCCCTGTGGGCCTATGTCTTCATGCCTGACCATGTGCATTTGTTGGTTCGGCCCCGACAAGTGGACTACTCAATTTCCACATTTTTGTTAGCTGTCAAACAACCCGTATCTCGTCAGATTATACGGTGGAGCAAAGAACATCAAACGCCTCAACTTGCACAGATGACCACAGGCCAAAAGAAACAGCCCTATCGATTCTGGCAGGCCGGAGGCGGATATGATCGCAACATCGTCAGTCGGGACACGGCTTGGAATGTGATGAATTATATTCATCGAAACCCAGTGCGGTGGGAACTGGTTGAAAATCCGGAGGATTGGTACTATTCAAGCTACAAAGATTGGAATACGGACGAAACGGGGCCGATTGAAGTAGATAAGGCGAATTTTTATGGAGGCCAAACCCGAAATGAAACACGGCCAAGCACAGCTTGACCGTGCCACCCGTTTATGGCACAATATCACCCCGGCCACCCACCGCTTATATTCCTGATTCCCAATTATGGACCGATGACTTTAAGTCAAGGAGATAAATTATGAAATGTGTCATTTGCAAACAAGGCCAAACAAATAACGGACTGACGACGGTAACTCTGGAAAGAGGCCGTACAACGGTTGTTATTAAAGATGTACCCGCTAACATTTGCGACAATTGCGGCGAGTATTATCTCAGTGAGACCGTTACGGAGAAAATCCAAAATCTCGCAGAGCAGGCATTTCAACAGGGTGTAGAAATTGAAGTACTAAGATACGCCGCCTGACAAAAAGCCCATCGGGCTTTCAATAAGGATAGCCGCGTGTGCAGACCGCAGGTCGGAACCCGTGGTAAGCAAAAAAAACAGACACGATCCGTTCAGGGGTCGAACAATTCGTCAACCCTCCATCGACAATCGCCCATCCAAACAGTCCCAACGGGACAAAAGTAAATTAGCCGGGGCGCGTAAGCCCCCGGAAAAGATGTTCTCCACACATCCCAAAGCCCCAATAGGGGCGAAAGAATTCGTCACTTATCAATCATCAACCCCAATCAGCATTGTCGACCGACTGTTTTTTACTGGAACATCTGTTTTTGTAAAGTTTCTTTACCCATTGCTCATTTCCTTGGCAAAACATCAAAAACCATTTCAAAATCAACTTAAAACATATCCCGTAAATCCAGTTAATCCCGTCAAAATGCGTTTTTGTAATACCCCGCAGAAATACAGATAAATCAGACCTCAGACTTCAGTCCTCAGCGAGTGAAATCGTCGGATGGCTAAATTGCAAATTAAGAATGAACAAGAAATGAATTTAACGCAAAGGACGCGAATGGTTCAATAGACGCTAAAAAAGAAGTTGTGTCTGTTACTTGCGCCGGTTGCCTCTTTAGCGGCTCTTGCGTTTTTAACCAGTGAAAATCTGTGAAATCTGCGGGTGTGATATCCCCAAGTTGCCGCCAAGATGGCGGCATTACGGTAACGCTGACATTTCCCGAGAACGCAATCGGGCGGCTTGCGCCGCTCCGCTTTTGTTACGCATTTAATCGCTGATACACTACTTTTCGCATCCGGTCTTCATCCGGCTGGTTGCCGACATAGATTTTGTATTGGGCCACGGCCTGACGGATGAACATCTCGGCTCCGTTGACCGCTGTTGCTCCGGCGGCTTTGGCATTCTTCAAGAGTTTCGTCTCAAGCGGATTATAGACCGTATCAAAGACGATCATGTCCTTATGAAGCACGCCATCCGGCACCGGAGAAGTTTCGACATTCGGATGCATCCCCAAGCTGGTGCAGTTGACCAGAATGGTCGCTTTCGTCTGAGCCAGTTCATCAATGGAGGCGAATTTGCAGCCGAATTCTTTTGCCAGTGATTTGGCTTTGCTGACCGTGCGGTTGTAAATCGTAACGCGAGCCCCCACATCGGCCAACCCCGCAACCACCGCCCGAGCCACGCCGCCGGCACCCACGACCGCGACTTTGGTTTTGTGCAGGTCGTGCCGCCCGCCGCTGGTCGCCGCAACAAGCGCATCCATCGCCCCGGAATAATCCGTGTTATAGGCACTGAGCAACCCATTAAAGCCAATCTTCAGCGTATTCACTGCCCCAATCGCCTCTGCCAGATTATCCACATAATCCCCATGCTGATTTGCATAATCCAGCGCGTGCGTCTTATGCGGCAGGGTTACACTAAAGCCGCCAAAGCCAAACTTGGGCCGCTCACTGACACAATCCAAAAATGTATTAAACTCCTCTCTGTCCCCCTCCACTAAAAACGGCAGGTAAACCGCATTGATCTGCTCAGCATCAAAACAGGCATTGTATAACGCCGGGCCCAGCGAATGGCCCACCGGGTTTCCAATCAGGCCAAAAATTTCGGTATCGGCGTCCTGATGATCCCAGCGAAACAGCTTTTTCATCTGCTCAACCGGAACCTGTCCCGGCGCCGTCGCACTGTCATCATCCAGCGATGCGAATGTCAAAAACGCCCCAAACTTCTTCGCCAAAATCCGACTGATCTGACCAGCGGCCCCCATGCAAAAGCAAATCAGAGGCCGGTCGGCATTTCGCAAAAGGTCAAACGCCGAAAAACACTCGTTAATATGCCGTGCTTTGTACACAATTTTGGGAATTGCATCGGGATATGTACTCAGGATTGACTCATACAAAAGCTCCAAATTCTCAAACGGCCGGTCAAAATTATGACAGGACAGGATCAACTTAGTTTCGGACTGCTCAAGAGCCGCCTTGAGAACCGAATGCGTATCAGGGTGTTTGAAATTGGCATATTCAATATCAATGAAATCCGCCCCGGCCAGAGCAGATTCCCGAAGAATGGACAGCCGGAGTGAAGGATCGACCTCCGCAAAGCCCCCCTCAGCTTTATCCCGGCAGGTTACAATCACCGGTAATTTTGCTTTTTTCACAGCGGCTGCTAAGCTCAACACAAGGTCTTCCGAGGGTTCGTCAAGTGCATCGGCCCGAATTTCCACGGCTTCTGCGCCTTCAGACTTGGCTCGCCCAAGCTGTTTAACAAAATCTTCTTGTCCGCTTGCAAAGATGGATATTGCCAGGTACATCATACCCCCATCTATACTCAGCAATATCCAAAATTGCAAGTCTAAACTTTGGGTCGATTATACAACTGAAAAGCATATGCAGACGATGCAGAGCGTATCGAACAAGCCCTAAAGAACAGGTTCAGTAAGTACGGCTTAGAAATTCATCCGACAAAGAGCCGAAAGCTAAGTTTTGGACGCTTTGAAAGAGACAAAGCCGAAAAGCAGAACTGCCAGCCCAACACCTTTGACTTTTTGGGTTTCACGCACTATTGCGATGTCTCTCGCAAGGGGCATTGAAGTTCTTCGCAAGGTTGAATCGTGTGGCACTCTTGATACCGAAGGGCAAGAGAAACAGTGAAAATAAATTGTGCCTAAATGAGGAACCCTATTATGTCTACTCGACAAATGTGAGTTTTTAAAGATCAGGAATGATCTCCGGATAGAGGGTACCGGTGCCGGAGACTTTGAAGATATAGATCAGCCCGGGCTTTAGCTGTCGATAGACGGCATTGCCATAGACGGCTTTTATGCCGAGTTTTTCAAGCCGCTTGGGATTATTGGAAAGCTGCCAAATCTCATCCCAGAACAGTTGTCCGTCCTCAATTGAGAGCTTCTTGCAGAGTTGGGCGTATCGCGGCGACGGTTGGCCCGCCGCTTCGATTGGAAATCCCTGTTCGGGGGTCTGTTTTTCACCATAAATCCGCCGCCACAAGTACATCGCTCGCTCTTTTCCATCCATGACCAGTTCACTGCCGAAAGTGACGATCAGGGTGTCGAAATGGACCACATCCCCTTGGATTTCGTACTCTTTTCGCAAAATCTGTTTCGTGAAATCTTCCGGGTCCGCCTCTACGAACAAAATCCTTGTAAATAGTTGTCCGTCACGGGTTTCCTGCGAAAGTACCTTGGCATAGCCGATCTGATCTTCCTGACTCAGATTTGTAATCGCTGTCTTGAGTTCCTCATTCTCATTCAGCAGATCCTCAATCGTCTTATTTGTTGTAAAATGATGCCAGAAAAAGCCCCCTGCACCGACAACCGCCAGTAAAACGAGAATCTTATATGTATATTGGATGGGCTTCATATCGGACAATTCGTTTAATGCATTTTAGCTGTACTATGCTATCGGTAAACGAAGCAAAAGAACATAAACGAATCACCTAAAGCGTGCATTCAAGAGCTATTTCGTCGCAATGGTCCTGCTTGGGGCATTCGGCACAATCGCTCCAGACCTTCATTGGCAGCGATTTTTTTTTGACAGATACAAACCCGAGCTTGGTGAAAAAGTCTGGCTCCAGCGTCAGCGTAAAGACCTTTTTTAGACCCAGTTCCTTCGCTTTTTCCATGCAACCAAGCACCAGTGCCCGGCCGATGCCTTTGCCGAATTGTGCTTGTTCTACGGCCAGCGACTTGATCTCCGCCAAATCCTCCCACAACACCTTCATCGCACAGCAGCCGACCACCTCGCCGCCAAGTTCGGCCACCTTAAAGATTTGAAGATTTTCATAGATGCTTGACATCGACGCGAACAGCATCCGGTCGGTTTCCGCATAGCCGTTGATCAGCTTGTGGATTCGCTTAACATCCCCAATGGTCGCATCTCGTATTATCATGTCCGAATTATACTCCGACCCAACATCGAAAAGCAATAAACATTTGAAATTCTATCATTGACCCGATAGACTATGCTCCCGCTGTGGTACATAGGCGCTCGTAGCTCAGTCGGATAGAGCATTTGATTCCTAATCAAAAGGTCGTGGGTTCGAATCCCGCCGGGCGTAGTTTTGTTTCCAGAGTTAATATATACACAAAAAAGGCCGGAACATATAATCGCCCCGGCCTTGAAAGTACAAAAGTCTCAACGACTATTTTTTACTGCCTTTGGATTGACCCAGCAGCAGGATTGGAGCCGCGATGGCGATGGATGAATAAGTCCCCACGATAATCCCCACCAGCATCGCAAATGTAAATCCACGCAGCCCAGCACCGCCCCAGATATACATCACCAGGACCACCATGAAGGTCGTGAATGAGGTCAGCAGCGTTCGCGACAGTGTTTGGTTAATGCTCGTCGATATCATCTCTTTTGTCAGGATGCTCAGCTTGCCGCGATTTTCACGAATGCGGTCAAAGACAACGATCGTATCGTTCAGCGAATACCCGATGATCGTCAGAAAGGCAGCAACCATCGCCAGATTAATCTTGAAATCCTGAATACCCAATGCATTACCCAACGGTGTTCCGGCGATATAGGTACACGCCGTTACCACGCCCAGCGTGATGCACACATCATGAACCAGTGCCGCAATCGCCGCAATGCCGTAACGGGCCGTTCCAAACCGAATCCAGATATAAGCAATGATTGCGATCAGTGAAAGGATGATCGCCACCAGCGCCTTTTGTTTGGCTTGATTACCGATGGAGGGGTCGATTTGTGTAACCCGTGACAGGGATGTCTCCAGTGATGCGGCGCCGGCGAGTTTGGTCTTTTCATTTTCGACAAAACTTGCGCGTTCATTGCTGTCCAGATCACGATAACCGGCCTCCGGATGAGCGCTGACATAGACAAAATCAGTTAGTTTCTCCGTTGCCTCCGGTTTGGTCAAGTCGCTTTTGAGTATCTGATACCGATACCATTCAATATCCTGTGTATCCGGTTTGAACTGTAAATCTCGAATGCGTTCTTCCAGCTCTGTCGCGGTGGTTTCTCGTTCCAGTTTACAGGTTAGTTTCACACCGCCCAGGTAATCGGCTAGCAATGCGGCATCTTCAGCGTTTTCTTTAATTTGCTCGTTTGCCGTAACGGTCAGCTCCAGATTTTCACGGATCGCCAGATAGTCCTTGAATGTTTCGCGAACTGCGTCGTTGACGATCTCATGGACCTTGATATTGGAAACAGTGGCTGCATCGCCAACGGCGGCGGTCAAAACATCCTCGACCAGTGAAGCATTGACTCGGCTGGTGGAAATCTTAAACTGGTTGTTCTGGTCATTCGTTACAGTTAGATTTGAGAGTGTCTTACTCGACTCATCAGAGGCCTTATGGATCATCTCCGAAATCGATTCGGGTGTGTTGCCGCCACTGTTGAATGTCAGTAGAGCGGTTGTTTTATTGGTTAGTGTGGTACTGATCTCAAATTGCCGACCGGTATCGCCGACGGCATACACTGTAACCGGATTGTTGAGGGCGCCGTAAATGGCTTTTTCGACATCGGCTTGTTTTCCTTCAAACGGCGAGCCATTCTTGAACTCTATTTCGACACTCGTGCCGCCAATAAACTCAATGTCATACTTGCTGTTTTTGGCGTCATTACGGGTGAAGAAAATAGCCAAACCGCTGACCATCAATCCCGCCGAGATCACCAGGAACATTGGCCGTAATGCCATCCAGTTAATCTTTGCATTTCGGGCGATCTCCCATGGCATCGCCAGTTGATTGGTCAGCAAACGGCTTCCGGTCAACCCGTCGAAAACGACCCGCGTTACAAACAGGGCGGTGAACATACTCGAAAGAATACCGAGCATCAACACGATGGCGAAGCCCTTAATCTCTTCAGAGGCCACCATATAGAGGATACCTGCCACACCAAAAGTTGTGATGTTGGCATCAAAGATCGTTCGAAATGCACGGGCGTAACCATTGGCAATTGCTGATTTCAGTGTCGAGCCCCGTTTTTGTTCTTCACGGATGCGCTCAAAGATTAGTACATTCGCATCGACGCTCATACCGATGGTCAAAATCAGACCAGCGATACCGGGCAGCGTAAAGGTCGCTTGCAGCATCGCCATAATCCCCAGGACGATCAGGATATTCAGCGTCAGTGCGATATCCGCAATGGCGCCGCTCAGTAGATAGTATCCCAGCAGGAAGATGACGACAGCTGCCATCCCGTATAATCCAGCTTTGATTCCTTTGTCCCGGTTGTCGGTGCCGATGGTGGCGCTGATCGTTTTTTCGGAAATGGGGACCTCACTCAACCGAGCCGGAAACGAACCAGCATTGAGCTTGTTGACCATGTCGGACACTTCAGTTTTCGTAAAAGAGCCGGTAATGACTCCCTGTGAACGAATTGCACTGTTGATATTTGGCGCTGAAATGGCCTGATTATCCAGCAGAATACAGAGTGGTTTTCCAATATTGTTGCTGGTGATATTGAAAAATTTATTCGCCGCAATATCATCAAATGTAAAGCCGATGGCCCGGCGACCCTGTTGGTCGGCGGTAGGACGCGCTTTTTTTAATTTCCACTTTTTATCGCCGCCGTGCAGCATTTTTTTATTCGTTTGGTTGCTGCACAGGACATAATTTTTTTCGCCGAACGATCCCGTGATGGCCTGAGCTTTCCAGGTTTCCTGGTTTTCGATCTCACACCACACGAAACGACCGGTAGAGGCAAGTTTCGGTCCTTTTTCAGCCAAGTTTTCACGATGGGCCTGTGCCCCGGCGGCGTCGACATCTTCGCTGGTTGGCAGAATTCGGAATTCCAGAACACCGGACCCTTTGAGCATTCGTTTGAGGTCTTCCGGGTCGTCCAGTCGTCCGCCTACCACACGGTAGTTATCGTACGCCGCCACAACAGCAGTGATCAGGGCGTTACGGTTGGGGAACTGATTCTCAAAACCCTTAAGTTTTTCAGCTCGCGCGGCAGATTTTTCCGGCATCTCCAGCACTTCTCGAACCAGATCAATGCTTAAGTTCAGTTGGGCCAGGTCTTTGATTGCAGCATTCCACTTTGCGTTCAGGCCGTCTTCCGGGCGAGTTAAATCGTCCACAACGGGGGCATATTTATTATAATAAGCGAGATAGTCCCCGATCAAGGCAACGATCTTGGTTTGCTTGTCGCTTAGGATGTCTTCGGCAGCATTCTCTTCTTTGGCACTGTCTTTAACCCATGTTTCGATTTTTTCTTTCTGTTCGTCGGCATCTGATTTTGCCCATGACGCGAGATTGTACTGGAGTTTGTCGAATTCTACATCAAGCTTTTCAAGACCGACCTTCACTGCGTCCATCTCGCCGACCAGAGCATTTCGCTGGTCCTGTGTCTGCTTGCGTTGGTCATAGACATCCGCCAGTGTCACAAGGATGTCCCGTCGTTCCTGGCTTCCGTTGGCGTAAGTTTCAAATGCCTCCTGTCGCTGGTCAGCCGGTTGTGCCAGTGCCTGACGGATTTTCAGCAGATTGATATTTTCCGCTTCCAGCAAACCCAGGGCTTGTTCATAGGCCTGCCGCTTGTTGCGAGTGTCCATGCTGGCAACGGGGAGTTGGATTTCGATCCGCGTGTCGCCCTGGGGACGCATGATAATATTGGCTACATGCGTTGGGTCGATTCGTTTTAGCAGGATCGGGATCATATTCTGTGCCAGATCCCCCTTCTCCTTGTTTTCCAAGCCCGTAACATCGATCTCATAGATTAAGCTGGTGCCGCCGGCCAAATCGATGCCTGGCTTGAGTTTTTCCTGAGGCGGGTAAAGATACAGAGCCATCAGGCCAACAACAACGACAATTAACACGCTCTTCCAGATCAAGTTTTTATCCATAACCGATTCCTGATAAATAAAATAGTATTTCTTTGTTTGGTTTTCTTTTTTAGACGGAGTATTTGGCTACTCCGTTTAATCTTTCAGTACCGTAGCGATCGCCTGCGGGCTGACCCGTATCTTAGTGTTTGTGGATTCGTCGACCTTCAGCACGATTTCATCATCCCGAACATCCAGCACGGTTCCGAAGATACCGCCAATGGTTCGTACGCGGTCGTTCTTTGCCATCGACGACACCATTTTCTTGTGTTCCTGCTGTTTCTTCTTTGGCCCGCGGAACATAAAGAACATATAGACCAGTAATAGAGGAAGCATGATAAGCAACATCGGGTTATCAAAGAGCGATTTTCCTGTTCCAGTGCCGCCGTCTGTTCCGGTTTCCTTACCATCGGGTTGTTGTGTGGTTGCCTGTTCGGTGTTAGCTGAATCGCTTTCCATTACGATTGTTTCGCCTTCACCGCTGCTGGCTTCTGTTGCTTCCGCTAATATCCACATAGTGTTCATTCCATTCTCCTGTTTTCTTTTAAGCGTTAGTTTTTTTGTCTCAATCCTTTAAGTCTCAGGACTCAGCCCTTGTTTTTATGTTTCCCGCAAAAGGCGTCTGCCCATGCGTTATATGTTTTATTTTCAATCTGCAACCGAATCTCTTTCATCAGCCGCTGATAATAAGTTAAATTATGAATTGATACCAGTATCGGCCCTAACATCTCGCCGACATTAAAGAAATGCCGGATCGTTCCTTTGCCAAAATTCTGACATGCATAACAGTCACATCCCGGCTCGATAGGTTCCGTATCCGTAATATACTGACTGTTTCGCAGCCGGATCGGCCCGTCATCGGTAAAAGCGAAAGCATTTCGCCCATTCCGCGTCGGCAGCACACAGTCGAACATGTCCACTCCGGCCCGCACCGCCTCGACAATATCCACCGGCATCCCCACGCCCATCAGATAACGCGGTTTATCCTCCGGCAGCAGGGCGGCTGTATGCTCAACGGTTCGGATCATGTGATCATGCCCTTCACCTACACTCAACCCGCCGATAGCGTATCCGTCGAAATCCATCGGTATCAATTCCCGTGTACAGATGCTTCGCAGTTCCAGATCAACGCCGCCCTGAATGATTCCGAACAGCCGTTGTTTTTCGTTCGCATGAGCGTCTTTACATTGCTTCGCCCAGCAAATTGTTCGCTCAACCGCTTTTTTCAGGCGGTCCGCCGGACAGGGCCACGGCGTGCATTCATCAAAGCACATAATCACATCGGCGCCTAATCGATTTTGTGTCTGCGTGGCCACGGTCGGATCGAGGTAGATTTTCGCTCCGTCAATATGACTGGCAAACTCCACGCCATCGACACCAATGCGGTTTAAGCGACTCAGTGAAAAGACCTGATAGCCGCCGCTGTCGGTCAGGATCGGCCCGTCCCAGCCCATCAGGCCGTGTAGGTCTCCCAACGCTTCAACCACATCCGTTCCCGGTCGCAGGAGCATATGATAGGTATTGGCCAGTACGATCTGTGCCCCGGTTGTCGCAAGTTGTGCCGGCGTAATTCCTTTGACGCATCCGCGAGTACCCACCGGCATAAAGACCGGTGTTTCAACAACTCCGTGTGCCGTCAAAAGTTGACCTCGCCGAGCCCGGCTGTTTGAATCCTGGTTGATAAGTTTATAAGATTTCATGGTTCCGTCGTTGTTTCCATAAGGTCTATCGTTACCAGTTTGGATTTGGGATAATAAAAGCTCAGGATGTCCTTATAGGTTTTTCCTTTTCGGGCCATTCCTTGTGTGCCGCATTGACACAACCCCACGCCGTGTCCAAATCCCAATCCATTTTGAAAAGTAACCAAGTTCCCTTTTTTTTCTACAGTAAAAATCGCGCTTTTTATTTTCCGGCCTGTTGGGTCAAGCGTCAGGCGGAAATCCTCACCGCGAACTGTATCGGTTTCTCCGTTTTTTCCGATTAATCGTACACGAACAACTCGGCCTTTGTACCCGAGCTTGGATACTTTGAAATCCGAAATTTCCTCGAGTTTTTCAAGTGTTGGGTAACGCCGCATCAGTTTCTCACTGATTTGTCCCATTGTCATTGTGATGGGTTTCCAGTAAAAATTGCTGCGCCGGGCCACGCTTGCGCAGTATCTGCAACGAACGCCGCGAAGTGAAGCGACCGGTTCGCCGCCAAACACATTTTGTGCTGCCTCTGTATGTCCTCCACACGAACTGCTGTAGTATGCGGGGATTATGAGTTCCTGGCCGTCTGCTGACAGATCAACCAGAACTTCACCCGCCGTTTCCGAAACGGCTTGGCGGACGGTTGGGGTTTCGGCGTCTAAACCGCGGTAAACCTGGCTCGATTCCGATTGTGTTACATCCCATGTGCGATTTTGTCCAAACCGGTCCTTGATAAAAAGGCAATAGGTTCGTGACGCGACCGCCTGTGCCTTCAGCGCCTCCGGCTCCCAGTAACTTTGCATCTCAACACCGATCACGCCAAGCAGGTACGATTCCAACGGGACATAATTGACTACCTCGAGTGCCTGTCCGCTTTTGTTGGCACTCAGTCGCAAATTCCCGCGATACGGCCTATTGTTGATCTGAAACACATACGGTTCATGCGGCCGAATCAGAATATCGCTGCCAAAATGGTGTTCGCCGACAACCAGAATTCCATCCAAAAACTGCACGATAAACGGTTCATCGCTTCGAAAGTCTGCCAGCGTCTGACTGCCGAGGTCTTCGACTTCAAAACCGCTCATTGAAGTAATTGTACACATTCTTAGATTGCCAAAGAGCAACACCCGCACCCATGTCTGCTTGGGACTGTCAATCCCGGGCGATGGATCGACGGGGCGACGGCGGCATCCCGCTACCGTCAATATACATAACACGCAGGCCCACAACACCGAATTCCGGCACGCTGAGGGCCTGTGAATGCTTTCCTTGTAAGTTTTCATTCCTTTAACGGACACACAAGCCCGCTCAAAAGGGCTAGTCGAGCTTTCGGAGACCCAGTCCAAGGCTTTCCAGACGCTCTTTGATTTCGTTTAGACTGGTCACACCAAAATTCTTGCAGCCCAGTAGTTCCGCTTCCGTTTTATTAATCAGCTCGAGGACTGTCTTGACGCCAAGCCGGTCCAAAGCCCGTCGTGCGCGTACCGAAAGCCCCATCTCGCTCATTGTTTTGTTTAGTATTTCCGGACTGGCCTGGCTGGCAATCTCCGGGTCGATCGGCTTGGATGAATTTTTATCTTCCAAGGCCATTCCCAGTCGCATTTCCTTGATTTCAAGAATCTGCTTGATTTCCTGCAAGCTGGTTTCGCCAAAGTTCTTGTAAGAGAGTAGTTCTGACTCACTGGTTCTCAGCAGGTCACCTACGGTAAAGATATTCATCTTCTTCAGGCAATTCCGGCTGCGAACCGATAGCTCAAAATCAGAGATTGGTATTTCAAGGATTTTGTTCTGCCGATCCAGACACTTTTCTTTTTCCTCGTCATAGATCATTACGCTGGCGCTGGTGATGTCTTTTTTAAACAATCCTGCCTTTGCGTGGTTTGGATGCGATTTCAAAACGCTTTCCACGCAACACAGTGCTTTGTCATATTTACCCATGTCCTCGTACAGTACTGCCAAGTTTAGCAGGCCGTTCACATGGGCCGGTGCTACCTGTATCAACTCCTCGTAGTAATGTTCGGCTTCCTGTTCATCGCCGCGAAGGTCGAACGAATACGCTAGAGCGAACAATGCTTTGGTGTGCGTGTGGTCGAGATCAATGGCAAGTTCATAGTTGTCCATGGCTTGCTCATAGTTGCCCAGGCTGTCCTGAAGTTTGCCTTTTTGGTAATGATAATCGGCGCTGACATTTTCAAAGTTACTACAACCAGCCAATTCTTTTTCACACGCATCCAACTCGCGGGCCAGTCGATAGGTCTCGCACTTTTCCAGTACCGCCATAATACCATCGCTTTGCTTGGCAGCGGCGTCAAATGCTTCAAGGGCCTTTTCTGTTTCGCCGAGTTTTCGTAACGCATATCCCAGCCCCATCTGTTTCTGGGTACAGTTTTTGCCTTTTTTTAACAATTGGGTTGCTTCGGCCACCTCACCACACAGCAACAAGGCGAGGCCCTTTGCCAAGGCATCCTTTTGTTCCTCAGCTATTTCCCGGAATTCGATCCGATTGATCTCGCTCGAGTTGACATGACGCCACAGAGTCTTGATCTCGTCAAAACTTGGCAGTTCACTTTCAAATAGGTTTACAGCCGCATCTGCTAAAGATACCATTTTCATTGGCTCCTTGAATACCGTGTTCTTTTTTTCGTTAACAAGCCCAAAATGCCGCAAAAACTCCCTGTTTCCGCAGTGTTAGAAATTACATGACGCTTTTCCCAAAAGTGGAAATTACGCATTATAACCACATGTAAAAGATTTGCAATAGGAATTTTACATCAAAAATATCACTTCTGGATGCGAAATGGTGCAAATACAGGTATGGTGTCTCAGCAACAATCTGCCAAGTTTAATACGAATTGTAAAAATGGGATAGTTTATGGAAAAATGTCATAATCGCCGATACTATAACGGCATTGACATATATACTTTAACGAGAGGATCTTCAAAAATGGACCTGATATCACTGTTAGCCACTGTTTCGGAGCAGGCACCTGCCGCGTTGCCATTTATTGATATCAACGAAGCCAAACTATCACTTTATACGATGATCAGCGAAATGCACTGGCTCTTTGCGATGCTGCTGTTGTCGGTGGGGGTTGTTTACATGCTCTACGGATGGCGTATCTTTCGTGCGCTGGTGGTGATCAGCTTTGGATTTATCGGAATGTTTTTGGGGATGTTGGCGGCGGACAAACTCTCAACGAATGAGCACGCTCTCATGTGGGGCGGGATTATCGGGATGGCACTGTTTGCGGCGGTTGCGGTTCCGCTGATGAAGTGGTGCGTATCGATCCTTGGCGCGATAGCCGGCGGAATCTTAACGTCCGGCATCTGGATCGCCCTGGATTTATCAGATGCCTATTTACCGGCGGGATTTATTGTGGGCTTTATCGCGGGCGGGCTAATCTCATTCATCATGCTGAAGGTTTCGGTGATGCTGTTCACCAGTTTAGGCGGTTCGCTCATCACGGTGACGGGTCTGCTGGCATTGCTGTATCAATACGATGTCAGGGTTTCAGATCCGATGACATTTTATACTTACAATCTGATCTTAACGCATTCGTGGTTTCTGCCGCTGGCGGTCATCATCCCAACGGTTGCCGGGATGCTTCTCCAGAACAAACTTATCAAGAATTCGTCAAACTGGGAGATGTGATTTAGGGTTTGCAAGTCTTGCAGGGCCTGCGGCCGGTCTTTTCGGCGTCTTGGCGGGATGAAAACCGAACCGTCTTGGCCGCGTCCATTCGCTTGGCGTGGGGACAGGTCAAGCGGTGATAGACCTTGCTGGATTTGCCTGCGATATATCCACCCTCATTTACCGCCGGAGAAGAATTCGAATTCCCTTTTTTAGATTGCGGCACTTCGATAACTTTTTCGGCTAACTTTTTTTCGATCAGTAAATCACAAAGATCCTGCCCATCAACCTCAATATTGGCAACTAAGCAGAATTCTTTACCCCGTCGGATGTCTTTCAGGAGTATCTGTTTGGGTTTTGCGTTTTTGGACAGAAACAGGTCGTTAAGGAACATCAATAATTTCAAATTATCCTTGGCATTATCCGCTGGCTTGAGTCCGTTGATACACACGGGAATATTTTGGCCGATGACCGGAGGGAGTTCTGCTATATCGCAAAAAATTCGGATGTGCTCATCCAGCCGAAGGACGGTTG
>JAGGWF010000080.1 GCA_021157685.1 Planctomycetota bacterium
CGAATTGCCCAACCTGCTGCTGGATCCGTTCTTTACCGATGCTGTTGGAAACGCACAGTCCGCATGGCGTCGTGTGGTGATTGCGACGGTGAATATGGGTGTTCCAATGCCTGCTATCAGTTCGGCGTTGGCCTTCTATGATGGCTATCGTGCCGAACGCCTGCCGGCGAATCTGCTGCAGGCCCAGCGCGACTACTTCGGGGCGCATACCTATGAACGAACCGATAAAGCGCGCGGTGAGTTTTTCCATACCAACTGGACCGGACGCGGCGGCGGCACAGCAGCCTCAACCTATGTCGTATAGATGGATATCCAAAGCGTGCCTCGATTTTTCGGGGCTCGCTTATTTTTGAGATGGAGTTTTAAAGATGGCGATGATAGCTGACTATATGAACGACGATTTTTTGTTGCAAAATAAAACGGCACAGCGGCTTTATCATGAGTATGCCGAGAAGATGCCGATTTACGATTATCACTGTCATCTGGACGCGGCGGAAATTGCCGCCGACAAGCAGTTTGCTACTATCACGCAGGCCTGG
Source organism: Planctomycetota bacterium (assembly GCA_021157685.1). Taxonomy (GTDB): domain Bacteria; phylum Planctomycetota; class Phycisphaerae; order Sedimentisphaerales; family Anaerohalosphaeraceae; genus 4572-13. Next base: position 540 of record JAGGWF010000080.1, read on the forward strand.
CTTTATGGCGACCATTATAAATGGCGGGCGCTGCGATCCAACGGTGTCGATGAGAAATACTGCACAGGGGATGCAACGGACACTGAGAAGTTTCAGAAATGGGCCGCAACGGTTCCAGCGTGTATCCGCAACCCGCTCTACCACTGGACGCATCTGGAACTGAAGAAGCCGTTCGGCATTAAAGATAAACTCCTGAATCCGGAGACAGCCGACGAAATCTACGAAGCGTGCAGCGAGATGCTTCAGACGCCGGATTTCTCGGTTCGCAATATTATGCGAAGCTGGAATGTCAAGCTGGTTTGCACGACCGAGGACCCGCTGGATAATCTTGAACATCATAAGGCGATTCGTGATGATGGCTTTGAAATTGCAGTCCATACCGCATGGCGGCCGGACAAGGCGATGGCGCCTGAGGACCTCGATGCCCAAAACGCATGGATCGATAAGCTGGCTGAGCTAACGAATCTCGACATCGCATCGTTTGCAGATTACTGTGAGGCCTTGCAGAAACGGCATGATTACTTCCATGAAAACGGCTGCCGGCTCAGTGACCATGGGCTTGAAGCAGCGGTTGCTGAGTACTCTGCGACAAAAAGTGAAATTGAGGCCATCTTTTCAAAGATACGCAAGCGCCAGAAACTTGCACCGATAGAAATACTTCAATTCAAGTCAGTACTGATGGTTGAATTTGCTCTGATGGACTGGCAAAAAGGATGGGTTCAGCAATTGCACATGGGACCCATGCGGAACAACAATACACGCATGTTCAAGCAGCTTGGGCCGGATACAGGGTTTGACTCCATCGGCGATTATCTGACCGCCAAACCCCTGGCCCTATTTCTGGATGCCTTGGATAAGACCGACCGATTGCCTAAAACAATTCTCTACAATCTCAATCCGCGCGACAACGAAGTATTGGCCACGATGCTGGGCAATTTTCAGGGCAGCGGGATTCCCGGCAAGATGCAGTGGGGTTCCGGCTGGTGGTTCCTCGACCAGATGGACGGGATAACCCAGCAGATGAATGCGTTGTCGAATCTGGGCCTTCTCAGTCGATTCATCGGGATGCTGACGGACTCGCGCAGCTTTTTGTCCTACTCTCGTCATGAATACTTCCGCCGAATCCTCTGCAATCTGCTTGGCGATGATGTTGAAAAGGGATTGATCCCCAACGACCTCGAATTGCTGGGCGGGATGGTGGAAGATATCTGCTTCAATAACGCCAAAGACTATTTCGCAATGTCATTGTAGCATCGTGCGCCCGATGCGAATCGGTGTTTTCTCAACGGGCTTTTTCAGTCTCAAATTATTTCTTTAGCCCACATATTTTTTGAGTATTTAGAAATCAGTGAGCAGGATTGTCATGAGCAGATTTAATCCGGACCATCCGGCGTTCGGTTTCTTATGTTTTTCCGTGCCTTAACAAAATTGATAATCCCTGCGATTGTGAAGATAAACGCGACAAGATGGGCTAATATTGTCACAGAGAAGATTACAGGAGTATTCAATTTATTACATAGGTCAAAGAGTGACTTTTCAAATGAAACAACCCGAGACGAGAATTCGCCGGAGATGGTTAAAATGTAAATTGCCGGGGTGTCAATCTCGAAATATCCGATAGAGTTTTTGTGTGAATCACCTGCTGAGGAAGTCATTGACTGATTGGGGGTAAACTCAACTTTGTTGCCGGTTTTGTTTTCAAGTAACGAAATTTCGAGTTCATCCAGTAGCTCTTCTGAAGAAGAGTAGGTTCGGCCATTTAAAATGGTTTGGTAATCGTTCCAAAGATAATATCGGCCTTGTTCTTCGATAGTTACGACCGTCTGGCCGGGGATTACGAATTTAGCAAGCGGTTCATTGTTGAGCAAATACAAAGCTACGGAAATACAAAAAATCGTAGGAATAATAATTGCCCCAGTAACAAAAAGAACAAGCCCCAAAATCATTTGCTTTGTGCTTTTTCTCATTTCAAGCTTCCGTCTTTTTATAATCCAAAAAATGTTTCACTTGTTTTTGTGATTTTTTCAGCGAAATCTTCAATTGATATACTGTGGAGGTCGGCCAGGCACTGGGCGGTGTGGATCAGCAGGGCCGGTTCGTTGGGGCGGATGTTGCGAACCGGGTGCGGTGAGATATAGGGGCAGTCGGTTTCGATCATGAGGTGGTCCAGCGGGATCATTTTGGCGACTTCCCGCAAGTCTTCGCTTCGCTTAAAAGTTACCGTGCCGGTAAAAGATATGTAGTAGCCGCGGTCCAATACTTGCTGTGTCTGTTCTTTATCACCGCCGTAACAATGGATGACGATGTTTTTCAGCTTGCCCGTGTATTC
>JAGGWF010000235.1 GCA_021157685.1 Planctomycetota bacterium
ACAACAAAGCTACTTGCGACCCTCCTATACGATAGGTTCGTTTTTGACGAGCTGAACTCGTGCCCGTAGAATGCAACGCTTGCGACGAAGAATATCACTGTCAGCTCTGGCTGAAAAGCTAATCCACGAATATCAGACTGATTCATTGTCGAAGCAGCCCACGCTTTAAGCCGTCAATAAAAAAATGAAATTAACGGCATAAAATAACAGTTGACAAAGGTCGTTCCATATCAGGAGGCGGGATTGCTCCCGCCATCCTACCACACCACCGGGCAGACAGTTCCATACCACGGCGATTCCTGTCAATGCTCTTGTTGTTACTTCCGTGCCTGTTGCCCTGATAAGCACTCCGTTTTACCTCACGAATTCCGTCCGCTACTTCCAACTTTAGGCCCTCTTGCGAGGCATCTGCTCAAGACAATCAGAACTTCAGTTCAATAACTCTGACAGGTCAGCGTTTTGCCTGCGGCTTCCTTCAGATTCAGCCTCGCGACTGACACCCTTGCCGTCTGAGCTAATGGTTCCCGCTACCGGGCCCATAGGGGACTTGCACCCCCAAGCAAGTGTGCCCTACCGGGCACACTAAAAAAAGCCCCTTGGTGAGGGGCTTTGGGAAGTTCTTTAATCGGCGGCTTGCGCCGCCTCGCTGTTGTTAATCGTTGCTGCCGTAGAGCCAATCTTCGTTGGCCAGTGTGTAATCGACGATCTCTTCGGGCTTGAAGTACAGGCCTATCTCATAAGCGGCATTTTCCGGGCTGTCGGAGCCGTGGACGAGATTGTAACCCCGGCAGGCGCCAAAGTCGCCGCGGATGGTACCCGGCTCGGCTTCGTTGCCAAAGGTTGCGCCCATCAGCTTGCGGCTCATAGCGATCACACCCTCGGCCTGAAGTACCAGCACCAGCACCGGCGCCGAGGACATGTAGTTAACCACGCCTTCAAAGAAGGGCTTGTCTTCGTGAACGGCATAATGTCTGCGGGCCAGTTCCTGTGAGATCTGCATGAACTTTGCGGCGACTACTTTAAGTCCCTTTTCCTCGAACCGCGTCAGGACTTTTCCCACGAGCTGTCGCTGCACCGCATCCGGCTTAATGATAACCAGTGTTCGTTCAGCCATCGCTGTTGTCTTTCCTGTAAAAGTTGATTGTTCAGAGTGGTTTAGGTGCTACCGGGAATGATAAAGATTTCTACACGACGATTGGCGGCGTTGCCTTTCTTGCCGGGCTTGTTCGTTTCGACCGGACGGTATTGGCCATATCCCTTAACGGCCATGCGTTCAGGAGCAATGCCGTTGGTATCCAGCATCCGCTCAACACTGATCGCGCGGTGGACCGACAGATGCCAGTTGGTCGGATGATTTTTAAGTGTGGCGGCCTTTTTGATCGGCATATTATCGGTGTGCCCGACGATGACGACATCAAATGCCCCGCCTTCGTCAGAGTTCATGATCCCGGCCAAGGCCTTAACGGCTTCCGTGGCGCCGGATTTTACAGTGTCGCTTCCCGAATCAAACAGCAGGTCACTTTTGAATTTGAGCATTCCGGTAGCCGCATCAAAATCCACCATGTCGCTGTTCTTGGCAAAGTCCTGAAGCAGAACATTCATTTCTGCCGGCAGGGGGGTTCCGCCCTGAAGAAGTTGCGTTTGCATCTGAGCGATCAAGGCCTTTTTCTTTAGGATATCTGCTTCCAGCGCTGCGATCAAGGCGTCCTTGGCCTGTTGATCGGCTCCGGCTTTGCCAGAAAGGCCTTCCAGTTCCTGCGTCTTTTGCTGCAACTGGCCGCTGCACAGGCCCAATTCATTTTCCAGCCCTTCGATCCGCTGTTGCTGGATTCGATTTTGGGCCTTCAAGTCGTTATACTTCTGTGGGTCTCCACAACCCGATACCGAAATAACAATAGCACAACATAACACCAATACCAAACTTTTGCTCTTGTTCATGATGATCTCCTTTTCAACTGGCCAATCCTTTTTGTTTGTTCCGTATCCGACGGTTTTCGTCTATTATGTGCTTTTGGCGGCAGGGATTCTGCACCAAGTTTTAAATATGCTTATTTGTGTTTTTTCTTTGCGGGTTTGGCTTTTTTCGGCTTTTTGGCTTTCTTTGTTTTTGTGCCGCCGCCACCTGTCAGGGCTGTCACTGCCAGAATCAACAGCAATAGAGCTGCCAGGCCGCTGACAACGATCCAGATCAAGCTGACTCCTGCGATCTCTGTGATAACCAGAGGTTCCATCAAGGATGGAACAACATTCTGAATGGCGGCTGTTAATACGACCGCTGCCAAAATCAATGCCAGCATTGGTAAAAACATGAGAATGCCGAAAATATTTGTCTTGGGATCTACCGGGGCTACTGCTATCTGGACAGCGCCTGGGATAACGGCTGCGCCCATTGGAGCAGTTGCTCCGACGGGAGACTGTACCGCCGAATCTGCGCCTGTCAGTAAGTCCTCTGTTTCGTCGACCAATCCCACTTCATCCACAGGGAAATCTGCACCACCACCACCTTCCTCGGCTCCGGCCGGCAGGATGTCGTCAAGGACTGCTCCCAAAGAAGTGTCATCCGCTTGCAGCGAAAGGTCCAGAAGTCCCGATCCACTGCCAAAGCTCTCCAGATTAGCATCTGCATCCAGACTGTCGAGGTCATCAATGTCCTCGGCGCTGGTTTCGGCTTTGGTATCTTCAGTCAGTTTATAGGCGTCGCCGGTCCCGCTAAGGATATTGATTCCGACGGTGGAGACATTGGTATCGCCCATGGTCAGGTCGCCCATCTGGCTCAGGCCGAATCCGCCTTCACTTTCTTTCTGTCCGGGCATGTCCGGTTCGATGTTCAATTCCATATCGTCAGGCCCCGCCGACTTGGTGGCCTCTTCGTCATCCTCATCCGGCTCAAGCTGGATTTCGGCGGTTTCTTCTAACTGGATCACCGTTTCCAGATTGTTGGAATCCAGTCCTATCGAGCTGATATCCAGTCCGACGATCTCTTCGGCGAGGGTGTCAACATCTTCGACTTTAAATACGGCCTTACCAGAATCCATGTATTGGTGCAATTGGCCCTGTTTTACAAGCTCTTGGACTTCGTCTTCCGTCTTGCGAAGCTTGCCCGCGACTTCCTGCATATCATAATACTCTGCCATGAATTCATTCCCAAATTAAAAGATAAAACATAGTTACAATTCAACACCCTACGGTCTCCGCCTGATCGCTTGTTCGTAACTGTTAGTTCTGGTTCAATCCTTTGACTCCGCGACCAAACGGCCAGGCTGTCAGGTTTCTAAAAGACATTCGCAGCTCACACTAAACAAGACGAGACAACAAACCTGCCGAAGTTGATTATAGCTTTATGAAGGTGGATTGAAAAGACTTTTTTGCCACTTTGTTGCCCAAATTTGTGCTTCGGCGAGACAATATTGAATAAAAAGGGGGCTTATTTGCTTTTGCGACAGTTCCCGCCGCTGTCAGGTGACTTTCATGGGTAACTAGAAAAGGGTTGCAACGCGGCATTTTATTCAGTAACTTACCGACTTTATGGTGTTTAGCGAGGAATCTCATGGCGAATGAAATCGTATTGCCGAAGCTTGGGAAGACAATGAAAGAGGGGACACTGGCAAATATCCGGATTGCCGACGGGGACCGTGTCAGCCAGGGAGACATCCTGTTTGATATAGAAACCGATAAGGCAACGCTTGAAATGGAGTCAGAGGCCGAAGGATTTGTCAAGGCGGTACTGGTCGAAGCCGGCCAGACGGTGCCGGTTCATACGCCGCTGCTGATTCTAGGTGATAAAGACGAGCAACTTGACTCGGCTTATCTGGCGCAGATCGTCAGCCATGTTCGTGCCGCTGTGATGGTCGATCCATCGATTAAACAGGTTAGCGACGCGGCGCTGGAATCGACTGGGATCTCATTTACGGAATCGCTTCGTGATGCTGAAGCACAGGCTCGCTGCATCCCGACCCAGCCGCCAAGGCCACAGTTGGGTACGACGGTTCCGCTGAGCCGAACACAGAAGATCGTCGCCGAAAAAATGGTTTGGTCCAAGCAGAATATTCCATGTTTTTATCTGAATGTCCGGGTAAATGCGACAAAAATGGTTGCACTTCGCTCACAGATGAATGCAGAGGCCGAAAGAAAGATATCGATTAATGATTTTGTTATCCGTGCCCTGGCTCTGGGAATCGGACATTACCCGATCATGACCGGCCAACTGGCAGAGGACCACATCCAATTGTTCAACAGTATCGACATTGGCCTGGCGGTCTCGACGGACGAAGGCGTTGCGGCGCCGATTGTTAGAGATTGCGGCGGCAAGTCGCTGGCGCAGATCAGCGAACGAACCGGCGAACTAATCGCGCAGACCCTCGTTGGGAAACTGACATTGGAAGACTTGTCCGGTGGGTGCATGAGCGTCAGCAACCTGGGTGTGTTCGGCATCGATTCGTTCATTCCGATTGTCATTCCCGGCCAGTCCTCCATTCTCGGCATTGGAACAATCCAGGATGTGGTTTTGCCGGTCAATAAACAACCGAGTGTTTGCAAGATTATGAACCTGACCCTATCGGTCGATCACAAAGTCATCAATGGTGCCGAAGCCGCCCAGTTCCTCGACTTCGTCAAAAAACTCCTCGAACACCCTGATGAACTGATTTGATAACTGGAAACGCGGGCGTCTCGCCCGCATTAAAATGAGCCATCGAGGGCACATAAAACAGGGGCAGATTAAAACATAAACTTGGTCGTTATGTTCAAAGAAAGGAATTTTTGATGAAAAAGAGCAATGTTAACTTGATGTGTTTGTGGATTGCGTTTGCTGCAGCGTTGTTGTTTGGAGGCACGGAAGCGTATGCAGGTAAGGTGACCTCTGATTTGCCGATTTTGAATTCGTCACAGGGCTGGGGGGTAATGGGTGAGAATTGTGCAGCACATGAATCGGACAAAGAACCGCTCAAACTCCAGATCGGTGACAAAATTTATAGTAAAGGTATCGGCACACACGCCAACAGTGTCATTGATGTCGATTTGTCGGGTAAATACGAATCTTTCAATGCTGAAATAGGTGTGCAAAAAGCACCGGGGACTGGAGCATCGGTAATTTTCAGGATTCTTGTCGATGGCCAAGAGAAGTTCAATAGCGGTGTTATGACAGTGCAATCGCCCGCTAAAAAAATCAGCATTCCTGTTGCCGGGGCAATTGAAATATCACTGGTGGTTGATGATGCCGGTGATGGGATGAACTGCGATCTGGCTAACTGGGTTAATGTCTCCTTGGTTAAATCTGACAACGCCGTTCAACGGGCCAACAATAAGGGTATCGACATTATTCCCTTTGGCAAAGTGATGGTCTGGAACAGTAACCTGCAGGCAAATAACCCGAGTCGTATTGGCGAACTAAATGTAAAAGATATATTTCCAGGTGAAGAATTACTTCCTGTTGACGGTCAGTTTATATTAACTCCTGACAAAGGCGGCAAAAGCTGTATCGGTGGGCGATGGGCAGAGAATCGTCGGATAAGGGAATTTGTCATTGAGTTTGCCGAAGGCTCTAAAATCCCGGAACTTGCTAAAACTGCACTCCAATGGTGGCTCGGCAGCTCTGTATGGCGGGGAGAATGGAAACCGCTTTCCGGTAAAATAGAGAAAGAAGGAAATACCTTTGTTTATAATTGCAGTGTCGAAGATTACAGAAACGATTATTGGAAGGACCCGGCTTATCCTTCCAACAAGTGGACCATCGGTGTGCCAAAATTCCGCTGGGTATTTGAAACAAAAGAACCCGTTAAGGTAAAGAATATATCCGCGTATCCCCGTGCGATCTGGAAAGAAGTTGAAATAGAACTTTTGGTCGATAAGGATATTGCTAAAGGCAAAGGCAGTATCGAAATATATAATGGTGAAATTAGAAATTCCTCTCAGGATTATAGCAAATACAATGGTTCGTGGCAGTTGGGCAAGCCGTTAAGCCTGAAACTGAAAAACTGCACAAACAGAAAACCGCCGTTAGCTAATCGCAGTCTGTTGAACATTACGCTCCCTAAAGATTCCTTCAGTGTAAGTGTGGCAGATATTATCGATAATGGGTGTGTTTATGTGCCTGATTATGGTTTTTTTGCGACCACACCCGGCAGCGGGATAACCCTGGAAAGTTATCGTGAGCAGATTGCCGGTAAAAAGACCGTCCTGCAGCAGGTGCGCGAGATGCCTGACCAGACCTTTGCCCAGGCGTTCGAGAAGGTGCATTACGACCATCAGGACGATAGTCCGGTGATGCTGTCTTTGGCAGGTGCGATGGATAAATGTGTAGTACAGCAGGGCGGAGCGTTGCATTATTTGCGGGAAACAGTTGCCGACAGACAGGGAGTTGGCAGAAAAAGTATTGTCAAATTAACGCCAAAATACGGTAGTGGCAAAAATGAAAATCTTGAACGCCATCTTGAGGGCGGATGGTATCCTGTTCCTGTAACAACAATAAAAGACCAGGGAATAACCTATCAGCAGAAGACTTTTGTTGCTCCCCATGGTGAAAGGTCTGCTCCTGTTTATTATGAACCTCTGAAACGGCTTGCTATTTGCGTAACTGAAATAGTATTGAGCAATACTGACAGTCAGGAAAGAACAGCTTCTGTCGAACTGGCGACGGAACAAGCTATTGCTGCTGTGAAAAATGGCTTCGTTGCCGGCGGAGGTGTTCTTGTATATTATGATACATCCGCGGCTCAAAAACTTAAGATAGAGACCGTTGATAGTGTCCTGAAAATTTCGGGGAATATGCAGCCCGGCGAATCCCAGAAGGTTGTTGCGTATATACCGATGTATGACTATCGGGGGGCCGGAGATAGTGATGATTGCAAACAGTTGACGGGCGGCAAAGGCGTTAAGGGGCTTATTGCCGAGACTAAAACCTACTGGGACGAGATCATGGCCGAAGCCATACAACTTGATATTCCCGATGAACAGTTTGAAAATCTCGTCAAGGCATCTCAAGTCCATTGTCTGATAGCTGCGCGTAATGAGGAGTCCGGGAAATATCTGGCTCCGTGGATTTCTTCATGGCTTTATGGTCCGCTTGAAAGCGAGGGCCAGTCAATCATTCTTGGAATGGGTATGATGGGCCATGAGCAATTCTCCAAGCAGGCATTGGACTTTTTTATCAGCAAGTATAATGAACAAGGTTATCTGACGACCGGTTATACGATGTTCGGTACGGGGCAGCATTTATGGACTCTGGCGGATTATTATAAGCTATACAGGGACAAGGAATGGTTGCGGACCAATGCTTCGGAGATCAAAAGAGTTTGCGGCTGGATTGCCAAACAACTCGACAAGACGCGGAAGTTTGATCCCTATGGTAATAAAATGCCTGAATATGGTCTGTTTCCGCCAGGCGTTGCCGCTGACTGGGCGCGTTTTGCATATCGCGCACAGGTACAGTCGCATTGGAGTGCCGGGTTAAAGGGCGCTGCCGAATGCCTGGAAGATATAAACTATCCAGGATATGAAGAAATTTTAGAGACAGGCCAACAGTTTAACCAGGATGTTCGGCGTGCATTTAAGTGGTCAACATCAAAGGGGCCAGTGGTCAAACTGCAAAATGATACATGGATTCCTTATTGTCCAACATTTGTTTATGCCTTTGGCCTTTTGGACGCTATTTACCCGGGTGAGGATTGGAACCGAAGCTGGGCGTATGATGCGGAGTTGGGGGCTAATCATCTGGCCGCTGCCGGGGTTTTGGAAATAGATGACCCGGAAGTTGATGTCATAAGGAACACTTCGGAAGACATTTTGTTTATGCGTGATGGTTTAGCCGGCAGTTATCCCGCAGCAGAAGTAGCCAAGGATAAGTTCAACCTCTCCGGTTTTGGTAAATGCCAGACTTATTACGGCAGATTAACTGAATTACACGCCGCTAAGGACGACATCAAGCCCTTCATTCGTTCGTACTTCAATGCGGCATGTTCGATTATCTGTCCGGAGGTTCTGTCGTTGTGGGAACATACGCCGCTGACAAGACCAACCGATGCCTATAACAAAACCCATGAGACCGGCTGGTTCCTCTATCAGACGCGTATCATGCTCGTCAATGAGCGAGATGACGAGTTGTGGCTGGCTCCTTTTATTACTAATAACTGGCAGAAAGACGGTATGGTGATAGATGTGAAGAATGCACCTACTGATTATGGTAAAGTAAGCTATAAAATCACTTCGCATGTGGATAAGGGCTATATTGATGCTGAGATTACATCGCCAGATCGCTTCAATCCAAATTATCTGGTGGTCCGCTTGAGGCACCCGCAGGAAAAGAAAATGATCAAAGTGCAGGTTAATGGAAGAGAACATAACAATTTTGATCCGGATAAAGAAATCGTTAAATTTAAACTTGAAAAAGGCAAAAATGTTATCGTTAGAGCTTTTTATAGTAATTAACCCAAACGGACCGATTTTATGCCGCGAGGAGTTTTCTCAAAGGTGGCCAGCGGTGTGAACCGCCGGAACAGGGAGTTGTGAAACCCCAAGGCCCTGAATGTGCGAAAGATTATGAACCTGACGCTGTCGGTCGATCACAAAGCTATCAGTGGCGCCGAGGCCGCACAATTCCTCGACTTCGTCAAAAAACTTCTCGAACACCCCAACGAGCTGGTGTGATAGGATGGAACAGCAGGGGAAGTGGCGGTTTCTGTTTTTCGTTTTTTCCGGATAAATACCATCAAAGCCCCGAAGAGACAAAAGTTAAGTTAACGGTTCCGCTCATCACGGCCCGTAAGGGATTTTCACCCTATAAGCTATACGCCATGCCCGGCGCACAAAAACGAGTCGCTCTGTACCCGCGTCTTTGTAAGCTTGGACAGTGTGATTATGGCCGTGCAGATATCCCATCACCTCTCCGGAAGTCATTAAATGTTCCAGGATCGTATCGTGAGTCTGAGGATGATCGTAGTGGGTAACAGTAAACCCAGTAAAGGTACTCGTTGGTCAGACCTTCGTCCTTCCTATCAATTACGGACCTCGAGCCTTTTGTGACAAATTTCAGTTCAACGGTGCTTTTGCCTCTGGTGAACTGGGCCGGGATTTCGAATTCGGTATCACGGAAGCGTTTATCAATCTTGTTCCAGTCCGTCTCATAATCCGGAACCGGGTCTTTTTCCTCGAATAGTTGATATTGGGAGCCCCGCTCGAACCATGTGCCGACACATTCATCGTCGACATAGACCTCCACCGCCTGATGATACGCCAATTGGTTGATTCGCTTGCGCAAGCGAACCCCATCATTGGCCAGGTTGATTTTTGCACGAAAAGCGGTTGTTCCATCGGTCCATCTGCCGGAATCTGCATCTCTTGCAAGCTCATAACCAGCGTCGTCCCGGACGGTATAATTCATGAAATCCCAAACCGTTCTGCCGGTCGGATTATACGAGGTGTACGCACGAACCTTCACGCCACTGCGAATCAACGGGAAATCTTCCCAGCAAACACCGGGGTTGGCATTCAATAAAATATCATGATTCATTTCCCCCGTTTCATCTTTTTTTTAACAACACTTCCACCTTCCATCTGCTTTTCAACGCCAGAAACATACACCTGTTCAATCTTAATAGTACCACTGCGTACATCCACAAAGGGCTTGCCATTCTTGAGGCCTGCAACACCAAAACCGTCAGCTGTCGAGAGGAATGCACGGAAATCATCGCCAACCTTAGAATCAATATAGAGACTTTTGTCCACTGCATCATAACGCAGGCCCGTCAAGCCCTGAATCAAACTATAACTGCTCATCGCCCTGGCATACCAATGGCCGCACTCATATTCGTTGAATGGATTGCGCACAGTGCCGTCATAACGGTCGCGGCAACCTTTAACTATCTCAAGCCCTTTTTCAACCTGGTCGTGCATCATAAGATGCGAGGCCACTTGGTACTCAATACCGGTCCAGACCTCATCACTATAAACAAATGGCAGTATCGGTTTTCCGCCGTTTGGCCAAGTACACAGCAGCAATCCCGCCTCATGGCCAATCGCGTAGGAAGGACGCTGCGGATTGGCATGATCAAAAAGGTCCTCCTTGAAGTTATATTTGTGAACCGCTTTCAGGTGCGAGACGATTTTATCACCATCCATCACTTCATCAAGACCACAAACTCTGGCGATCCAGAAACCCAAAACACCATCGGAAAGACAGCCGGTGCCATACTGATATTTGGGTCCTTGTGCGTTAACATCTTGAATGATCGCTTTATAGCCGGGACCGTTGGAGTCAACATTCAGCGGCTTAAACTTCGCATCCAGACCTTCGGTCATGACCTTCTGATAAAAGTACTCACCATTGTAAAGTTCGCTCTTGAGATACGCCATACTCTTATCAAGCAAATTGGCATACTCGCTGACATCATCGCCAAGGGCCTGCCCCATCTTGACCGCCGCATTCAATGCTCCCGCATAGAAACTTGTGCAGTGACCATCCGGACCCCAATAGTTAATATCGTAGGTATTGTGATGCGGTTCTTCCAGCGCTCCTTTGCGGCGAGGGTCCCAGGTCCTGATACAGTAATCAAGACTCATGCGAACTTTTGGCCAGATCTCCTTTAGCCAGCTTGTATCACCGGAAATTCTCCAGTCACGATACACTTTCATGATACCGCCAAGCTGACCATCCGAAGCCGCATAGCGAACATTTGCCGCCTTTGAAATGGGAAGATTTGACCTGAAGGACTGGTATCCATCTTCTAACTGACTCTCATTAAATTCTGTCTTTCTCAGGCTTCTCTCAAGATCCGGGAACAGGTGCGGCATCGCCTGTGCATAGTTCCAGACATGCGTACAACTGCCATGACAACAGCCACCTCCATCACAGCAGCCCTCAAAACCCCAAAACCTTCCATCTGTCTGGCGAAGCACTGTTGGCGACTTTAGAATCGTAAGGTTCGCCGCGACCGCCTCAACCACTTCAGCCGGCAGTGTGGTATCATAGAAAGCATCTGCAAATATTTCTGATTCAGTTTTGAGTTTTTCGTAGTTGCGCTGCCAATAACGGATGACATCCTGAACGCTTTTAAATTTCCCCGCATACCAAGGCCGATAAGTCTTAGACTCGCAACTGCTTCCAGGACAGCACGTCTTGACTTCAGGTTGCTCCGCTGTCCAGCCGTCAAAATTGTCACCTTCAAAATCGGCCAGCAATGTCCCACTGACTTTTTCAGCACTGGATGCAGCCTCATCCGTCATCACGATCTGGTCAACAAGAATATGCCCCCAACCCCCCTGCACCTGATCAACAATTTCTATCTGGGCTGTCTTGCCCTGATAATCGCCCACATCCCATGTCTCCGGGGAAAGTTCTTCCGACTGACGGCCTGTTTCCGTCTTAGCAATCTCCCCATCAACACGAAGATTGATGCATGTTTTTCCCGCATGGCTGCCGCCGCCGACTAAAAACTGAATATACTTGGCCGAGATCACAAATTCCGGCGAGAAAATCGTGCCAATCTGACTGTCACCAGCCGGATCAAAGGTATCGATCAGGCCATTGCCCTTAAAACCGCTGACCGAGTGTTGCACCGCCACAGCCGCGCCACTTGATGGCTTACTTCCAAAAGCGGGGGTTGGTTTTTTCGGCGAACTACCCTTTCGAAAACCTCCTTCAGGTGTATACCAAGAAAACATCACCTTAACGGTCTTAGACTCGCCCGGCTCAAGCTTGAACGGCACACACAGTGACGCTCCGGGAGCAGCGACATCTTGGGGCGGATTATTTATCATTTCACCAGAGACAATATTGCTCCAAGCCACTGTCAACGGGTCCCACCAACCACCACGGAACCAACAGTGATCAACGACCGTCTCATTGCCATCTGTATAAACAGCAAAGTGGCTCTCATGCTGAGGAGCCTTATCTGAGGCTGTTTGAGTCAGAATAAAACCGTTATCAGTCGGAACAATTCTATCCGTTTTTTCTCCCCGAGACAAAAAGTTTGCCGTATTGAAGGAAAACACCGACTCGAGCGTTTTCGATGAGGTATTCGTGAATGTGTACTCCAATGCCCCTACCGGTAAACTCGAATCGTCAGCATTGCCGGGAGTGAACGGGTTCCAACCCGTGATCGAAACAGCCAGCGGCACATCCTTGTCAGCCAGTTTCACCGCAGCAAAGGGGAATCTGGCTTCAAACGACACCTGCTCAAAACGAGGAAGACCATAAGCTTTAGAAGCAGAGCCGTTCCCGGACTTTTCAGGGCCAAATATTTTCCATGTAGGAACCGGTCCCTCAAGGACCTTGGCCGTGTGATTGGTACCATCATTAACATAGATAGCCGGGAAAATTTTGGGCTCATGAAAGAACTCCATCCTGTTGCGAACCGACATGTGCGAGATCGCCCCAGTCCCCTCGAGGCAAAACATGCCTGCACCAATGCCGCCTATTGGAAAGGCAACCTTATCCAGATTTTTCCCCTCATAGACCCCGTTGTATGCATGCCCCTTTCCCACAGCAAAAACCCCCTTCACTGCAAATAATACAACCGCTAAAAGTACGATCCCTCTCAACATGTGTCTCATTTTTCAGACTCCCAGAATAAGTTTTACGGTAAATTCAGAACACCCAAACAACTTTAATGGCCTTATACCATTACCCATATCCTGCGTCAACATTAACATTGAATTGCCCGCCCTTGCTAATACTGATCACGATTGAAAATTCCCATTTCTGCGAGGCTAAACTTTTCGGTGTTAAAATGGCCGGCTATGATGTATAAGCAATAACAAGATTAAGCTCACAGAATTATCAGGAGTAAAATTTATGTTTATGCTGGCGGCGAGCAAATTAGAAAATCCGGATTATTTTATTATAATCGCTTATTTCATACTGATGCTTTCCATGGGTGTTTATTTTTATCGCCGCATGCACCGGATGAAAGATTTTTTCAGTGGATCCAACAGGATCACCTGGTGGCTAAGCGGTGTTTCATTTTATATGAGCTGTTTCAGCGTGTTTGGCTTTGTCGTTTATTCGGCGCTTGGATACCAGTACGGCTGGCTCCCGATCACCCTGTTCTGGGTCTTTATTCCCGGCGCACTGTTGGGCGGACTGGTATTGGGGATAAGATGGCGCAGGGCGAGAATTGACAGTCCCGTGGAGTATCTCGAAAATCGCTATGGATGGCTGATTCGCCAATTCAGCGCCTGGCAGGGACTGCCTGTTAAAATCATCGATGATGCGCTCAAGCTGGTCGCCATCGGTATCTTCTTCTCAGCCACACTTGGAATTGATCTCAGGCAAAGCATGATATGCTCGGCCTTGATCATCCTTGCCTATACATTTATGGGCGGATTGTGGGCCGTCACCTCTACGGATTTTATACAGTTTATTGTAATGGGCGCAGCTGTTCTGGTTCTGTTTCCGCTTTCTCTTAACGAAGCAGGGGGCCTATCCGCATTTATAAAGAATTCGCCGGAAGGATTTTTTCGACCCACCGGAGGCGATTACAACTGGTTTTATCTCAGCGTAACGGTGTTGATGTACACTCTGACCATGTCGAGCGTGCACTGGCAGCTGATACAGCGTTATACCTGCGTCCCCACTGAACGTGATGTCCGTAAAGTTGGCTGGCTGGTGGCCGTGCTTTGTCTGGTCACACCCATCTTAATGTATGTGCCGGCGATGGCGGCCAGGCAGTTTCTTCCGGTAGGTACCGAACCCAAGGAAGTCTATCCGCTGCTTTGCTCGCACCTGTTGCCGACCGGCCTTCTGGGGTTAACCGTCGCTGCGATGTTTGCCGCAACGATGTCAATGCTCAGCAGTGATTACAATGTCATCGCCAATGTCATGACCAACGATATTTACCGGCGATTTATGCGTCCCAATGCGACACAGAAGGAACTGCTTTGGGCGGGACGGATATCGACTCTTGTGGCAGGTCTGCTGGCTCTGGGTGTGGCTCTGTTAATGGTCGAAGCGGGAGGCGAAGACCTTTTCAAGAACATGATACAGCTATTCAGTGTCTTTACCGCCCCGATCGCGATCCCAATGATACTGGGCATTCTCTCGAAAAAAATAACGAATGCCGGTGCTGTCAGCGGCTACCTCTGCGGAATCACAACGGGCCTGGTCCTATTTTTCACCCTACCGAAATCGCTGGAATTATTCAGCAGGCAATGGCAGAAGGAAAACCTTCTCCTCCTCACAACCACTGGGATAACAGCTTTAGCCATGATCGTTGTCAGCAAACTTACAAGCCACAGCACCACCGAGCAGCAGCAGATAAACGATTTCTTTGAAAAACTCGCCGCTCCGGTAGGCACGCTTCCCGGCGAAAAAGATGTGATGTTGGACGGTCAGCAAGACGAGATTTCACCGTTAAAAATAGTGGGCGTACCCGTGGTTATTATCGGTGTGATGATGCTGGCAATACTGCCCTGGATCGACGGAGCGTTAGGTTTTCAAATGGACCTCTTTATCGGCATCGGCTTAATAATAGCCGGCTCACTGATGGTCCTGAAGGCATACCGTCAGAATGTGAAACAGAGTCATCAGAAATGAACCCTTCGTTCCTAAGCGAACCTACGGACATCCATTTGGGTGGCCACGCAAAGTCCTTTTTTTAACGCCGGTACATTGCCCCCGGGCTAAGCTTTTCCGCCAGACTCATCATGGTGAAATTCATAAGCTGAGTCAGCGTGTTACCGGGGCCTCCCCGGTCTGATTGATCCAGGGGGCCGCTGTATATATATTCCAGTTCCATGTCCGCGGCCTTAGCCAGGGCATGCATATTTGGAATATGCTGTGAATAAATATACATATGAAATGGCAGGCCGCCGCCCTTACTTCCCCATTGCGTATTATAATCCCATTTATTATTACCCCCCTGCCCGTTTTGATGCTTGGCTATCCACTTCATTGAGTTTCCGATCCTCGCAATGACTTTTTTATAACGAAGCGTATCAGGACTGATAAATCGCAACCCTGCCGAGTATGCCTCGAGGGTATACATATACATCGCAGGTCCCTGTCCTGAAAGGGGCAAGGGCCCGGTGGTTTCAAGATCCTGTGCATTCAGCCAGTCAATTGCACCATATCCGACATTCAAATATTTTTCCTCTCCCGTCTCATAATAAAGACTGAACATCAAGGACCCGAAGATGCCTGAAGAGCACCACCAGGCCTTGTCAGACTTCTCCCAGAGGCCGTCTGTTATCCCGCCGCTTTCGGTCACATAATTATCAATCATTAAATCGGAAAAGGAAAACACCGAATTCAGATAATACTCTTTCTTGATCTTATCGGAACACCTGACCGCTGTTGCAAGGATGCCGTGAGCAATGCTCGAACTATCCGCAGCGAACCATTGCCCCTGGCTTTCACCCGGCTTCCTAAAATAGTTTATGTAGTAGGCCCCTTTGGGAATCATACCATCTTGAAGCTTGACCATCTTGTCAGACCACTGTTTACACGCATCCAGATATTTCTCCTCTCCCGTCATGTCATAGGCCACCGCCAGAGCCCGCACGGAATAAGAATCCTTATAATACTGTTTATACTTTTGATGCAGTGTTTCCTTTGAAAGTTCCTGGCATGCAAGATCACACAATTTGAAAAATTTCGCTTTATAAGATGATGTGCTTTGAGTGTCCGCCTTCGTCCCTGCGATGATGGCGACCATCATGACAATAACGACCGCTGTCTTTTGAAACTTTGAATAAAACATATTCGCTCCTATGTTAAAAGTCTACTCCAATTTTCACTATTTTTTCACACAACTACTTGCTAACACAAAGTTTGGGA
>JAGGWF010000220.1 GCA_021157685.1 Planctomycetota bacterium
CAATTGACGCGGCGGGGTTTTTGTAAAGCAACGGCAGGCGCATTGGCCGGCTTTACGATTGTTCCGCGGCATGTACTGGGCGGCGTTGGCTATACAGCGCCAAGTGAACAGTTGACCAAGGCGGTTGTCGGTGTAGGGGGGATGGGGCAAGGGCATCTGACCTATCCGGGCGCACGGCTTCTGGCAGTTTGCGATGTTGATAAGGGACATTTACAATCGACATTGAAAAAGTGTGGTCCGGAAGTCAAGGGCTATACGGATTTTCGCGAAGTATTGGACCGTCCGGATATTGATATTGTCCACATTGCTACCCCGCCTCACTGGCATGGGTTGATCTCTATTGCCGCTGCCCAAGCGGGTAAAGACATCTGGTGCGAAAAACCGATGACGCGCACGATTGGAGAGGGCAGAAAGGTTGTCGAGGCGGTCCAAAGAAACGGGCGGATGTTCCGATTGAACACCTGGTTCAGATTTCAGGGAGATTTCTATAGCTTCGGTACGACTGTCAGGCCGATCAAAAAACTCGTTCAAAGCGGAATGCTGGGTTGGCCGCTGAAAGTGGTTGTCGGTGGTACGACGGGATTTAGCTGGAAAAGAGAATGGGTTGGGAAGACGGATTTAGTGCCGCAGCCAACGCCGCCGGAATTGGATTATGATTTCTGGTTGGGCCCTGCGCCGTATAAGCCGTATAATCGGCATCGGGTCCACTTGACATTTCGTGGTTATTGGGATTATGATGGCGGGGGATTGGGCGATATGGGCCAGCACTATCTTGACCCGGTGCAATATATCCTCGGAAAAGATCATACCAGCCCGATCGAGATCGAAGCAGATACCGTCCTGCAACATCCGGACGCAGTGAGGTGCTGGCGAACGGTTCGGTTTAAATATGCTGATGGGTGTGAAATTATTCTGGATGGTGTAAACAGACTCAAGAACGCTCCCTTTATTGAAGGGCCAGAGGGCAAATTGTATCGCGGATTTAAGTCGAATATCCCGAATCTAAAGGACAAACTGGCACAATTCCCGGAACCGGAACCGCAGATTACCGACTTTGCGCAGTCGGTTCGAGAGCGGAAGAAGTTTGCGCTGAATGAACAGAATGGGTATCGCAGCTGTATGTTGGTAAATCTGGGCAAGATTGCGCTTCGCGTCCAACGGCCGCTTCGTTTTGACCCTGATAAACTATTGTTTGTCAATGATGAACAGGCCAATCGGTTCATCAATCAGCCGATGCGAAGCCCGTGGCGTCTTTAGTCATGTTGAGAGGCGCCATCCGAAATAAAAATTACCCAATGGAGATGTAAAATGCGGTTGTTGATAAAAGTTGTTGTGATATATTTAATTTCTTCTTGCTTTATATTGCCTTTGGCAAGTGCGGACACAGAGGCGAATCGGATCGTGCAGGACCTTCTCGCAAAGAGTTCAGGGGTGAATATTCAACAGGAAAGAGAGTTTTATGATTCGCTCCTGCAGCATGGCCCCAATGCGATAAAGACACTCTGCCAATTGCTGCAGCCGTCTGGTGACGATGCAAGGCAGCGAACGGTTTTGATGGGGCTTGCAGTTTATGTGAACCGGGAGGGTGCCGAGAATCAACGCCAACTCTACTGTAAAGTAGTTTGCCGGTCGCTGAAGACGATCGAAAACAAGGAGATAAAAGTATTTTTGATAGAGCTTCTGCAATGGGCCGGAAAAGACGAATGCGTGGAGACGCTGTCAGTTTTTTTGACCGATGAACGGCTTTGTGACCCTGCGGTTCGGGCCTTGACGGAGATTGGGACAAATCAGGCGGTTGATACTTTAGTCGGTGCGCTTGCCAAGCAGGACACGGCAAAGAAGCAGTCCATTATCCTGTCGCTTGGAGCGCTTCGGGCCGAACAGGCGGTTGGACGAATCGAGCCGTTTTTAGATAGCAAGGATAAGGCGTTACGGCAAAGTGCACAATGGGCCTTAGCTACGATCGGTTACGAACCGCTGGCTGGGAAATTGGAGACCGAATACAAGAATGCAAAGGGATATGAAAAGGGCGTTGTCGGGGGAAATTATTTATTGCTGGCACGCCGTCTTGCAGAAAAGGGCACCACGGATAAATCGGTGAAGATGTGCAGAAAACTTTTGGCAAAGTCGGCGGTTCGGGCACCTGCTAACATTCAGGCCGGAGCCCTTGAAACACTGGTAACGGCCGTTGGCGCAGAAGCCATGAGCGATCTGTTGGCCGCCGCGGCCAGTGATGACCGCCAGATTCAGGCGGCGGCGGTGTCGCTGGTCAATAAAATCGAGGGAACAGAAGTTACCAAAAAGTGGGCTGATATGTTGCAAAAGGCAGATCCCGGCTTGGCGGTGAGAATATTGAGGATGCTGGCTGAGCGGGGTGACCCGTCGGCAATGTCGGATGTTTTACAAGCGATGAAACATTCTGATAGTCGGGTTGTGGTTGAGGCGATTAATACAGCAGCCAAACTCAGTCCCGCCGAAGCGATTAAGCCGATTCTGACAATGCTTCAGAGAGCCGAACAGGCCGAACAGATTGCCGCTGGGGTCGATGTGCTGATGCGGTTGCCGGGCGAGGAAGCGCTTTCAGCCGTTGTGGATTCGTTCGATATGATGCCGCCCGCTGCACGGGTAAAACTGATAGAGGGACTGGCGAATCGGCACGCAAAACAATATTCAAAATCGGTGATGGCACAGATGGTTGATGATGATAAGTCGGTGCGCCGTGCGGCCATGAAAGCCATGAAAGATCTTGCTGGCGCTGACGATCTACCGGCCCTGGTGGAACGAATGCTCAGTGCGCAGGCGAAGGCGGAAAAAATGACCGTTCAAAGAGCAGTCGTTGCGGCGGCGATGCAGATTTCGGACAGCCAAAAGCGAGCCGACTATCTTCTGGAGGTGTTATCGAAGGCAAAGGATTCCGACAGAGTGATTTTGCTGCGAACAGTGGGTTACATTGGAGGTCAAAAGGCGATGGCGGTTGTGGTGAAGTCTGTCCAGGATTCAAATCCTGACATCAAAGACGCCGCGATAAGGGCTTTGGCGGACTGGCCTGACGCAACAGCACTGGATGCATTGATGCAAATTATCAAGAGCGAAGAGTTGAAATACCAGGTGATTGCACTCAGGAGCGGGTTGAAGATCATGCAAAATAGTTCCCTGCCTGATAAACGAAAGATAAGATTTGCTAAACAGGCGATTGAGGCAGTTAAGCGGACCGAAGAAAAGCGGCTCATTGTTGGATGGCTTGGTCAGATCAAAAGCTTAGAAGCACTGGAAATGGCGGGGGCGTACCTCGATGACGAAGCGCTTCAGGCCGAAGCGGCATTGGCCGCGGCAAAGATCGCATTGCCCGATAAGGGGGAAAATAACGGGCTTGGCGGGTATGAAACGGCCCAAATACTGAAAAAGGTTGCCGGATCGCTGAAGAATGAGAAACTAAAGCAGCAGGTACTCCAATACATCGAAACACTGCCGAAATCGGCATCTGTTAAGAAACCGGTTCCGGAAGGTTTTGTTGTTGCTTTTAATGGTAAGGATTTATCGGGGTGGAAAGGTGTTCTTTTGTCGCCGTATGATAATCCGGTTAAGCGTGCCGCACTGGATGCTGATAAGCGTGCGGAACTTCAGGCCAAGGCGGATGAAAATATGCGCAACCACTGGAGTGTTCAGGATGGTGTGCTTGTCTTTGACGGGAAAGGATTTTCGCTTTCGACAGACGAAGACTATCAGGATTTTGAAATGTTCGTGGACTGGAAAATCGGCCCGCACGGCGATAGTGGTGTTTATCTGAGAGGGTCGCCGCAGGTGCAGATATGGGATCCGGCGGACCGGCCCGAAGGGTCCGGGGGGTTGTTCAATAACAAAAAGAATCCGTCTAAACCACTTGTGTGTGCGGACAATCCTATTGGCCAGTGGAATACATTTTACATCAAAATGGTCGGTCAGCGTGTGACCGTCGATCTTAATGACAAACGCGTTGTGGAGGATGTCGTACTCGAAAATTACTGGGATCGCAAGCAGCCGATCTTTCCCGCAGGACCGATTGAACTTCAGTGCCACGGGCACAAAATTTGGTTTGATAACATTTTCATTCGTCGGATACAATCCAAGACTGAAGACTGGACCTCGCTTTTTAACGGTAAAGATTTGAGCGGTTGGGTGGGCGATACCAAGGGCTATGTTGTCGAAAACGGCGAGATCGTATGCAAGCCGGGTGGAAATCTTTATACGGAAGAGCAGTACTCTGATTTCGTCCTTCGCTTTGACTTTAAGCTCACGCCGGGCGCCAACAACGGTTTGGGAATTCGTACCTCGCGCGGCGTCAATGCCGCCTATGAAGGGATGGAACTCCAGATACTCGACGACACCGCAGAAGAATATGCGAAGCTAAAGCCGTATCAATATCACGGGTCGATCTATGGGGTTGCTCCGGCTAAACGAGGGCATTTAAAGCCGGTGGGGCAATGGAACCATCAGGAAGTCATTGCCAAAGGCAATCAAATCAAAGTGATACTAAATGGTACAACCATTGTGAATGAAAACATCGCTAAATATATTGGAAAGAAAACCGTAGACGGCAAGCCGCATCCGGGCCTTGGGAACAAAAGCGGACACATTGGCTTTTTGGGACACGGGACGAAAGTGGCGTTCAGGAATATTGAAATCAAAGGACTTTAACCCCGGGTTTCCCAGATGTAGACTTGGATTCGAGAAGAATTTTTGAGATATGGGTGAGCAATACATGAACCTGAAAACAGCATACAACCCGCCTGCCTTATTCAGAGCCCACATCACCGTACTGACGATAATCATCAGTCTTCTTACGACAGGCGCAATTTTCGCAGAACTCGATCCGAAAGCCGTCTTGTCTGAACGCAAACATCCATATCTGACATGCACGACCGAGGAATTAGGACGGCTGCGGCAGGCGTACCACAGTCAAGGCGCTGATCGCGAAATAGCCGCCGCGTCTGTGAAAGCGGCCGAGCAATTCATTGGTGAGCCAATGGTCTTTCCCCCACGAGGCGGTCAGCACCAGCAATGGTACCAGTGCGATGAATGCGAGACTGAACTTAAGACCATTGACACCACTCACCACCGGTGTCCGAAGTGTAAGAAAGTCTATTCCGGACCTCCGTACGATGATGTTATCTTCAGGGGTCAGCATGTTCGCAATCTCGAACAGATGCTGACTGCCGCATGGGCCTATGCAATATCGCAAGACCAGAGATTTGCTGAGCATGCGGCCAGAGTCCTTTTGGGTTATGCCGAACGATACAAAGACTACCCTTACCACAGCAACAGCAAATCGCTGAAGACTGCCACTAGCTGGAGTCGAATAGCGGGTGGACATCTTTTTCCGCAGACCCTTGACGAGGCTTACTGTCTCGCTACCCATATTGGTCCTGCATATGATTTGATCCATGATTCCGGTGTGCTCTCGGCAGTGGAACACAACAAGATCCGTCAAGAACTCATGTTGCCGATGCTAAACAACATTGACAAGAACAAGGCGGGCAAGAGCAACTGGCAAACCTGGCACAACGCCGCCATGCTCTGGGGCGGCGCATTGCTCCACGAACCGGCGTGGGTCGAAAAGGCGATCGAAGCTGAGGGCAATGGTTTCTACTATCAAATGGGAATCTCGGTTTCGAAGGAAGGGATGTGGTACGAAAACAGTTGGGGGTATCACTTCTACACGCTTAGCGCATTGGTCAATATGGCTGAAACGGCCCGACATGTGGGGATAGACCTCTGGCCCAATGAGCGACTCAAGCGGATGTTCACACTGCCGATGTACTACACGATGGCTAATGGAATGCTGCCACGGTTCGGCGATGATGTCAATTCATCGGTCAAGCAGATTAGACGCTTGCTCGAACCAGCATATCTTGCCTATCAAGACCCACAGATACTGTCACTATTGGGGGATAAACGGAACTTCGAGGTGATACGGCTTGGCCGATCCATTCAGTCGAAGGCGGAGCCGCTTGAACTGCGGAGTATGGTTTTCGAAGATGCGGGACACGCAATCATGAGGACATCTGCCAAGGCGGGGCTGACCGCCGCGATGACATTCGGTCCGTATGGTGGGTTCCATGGGCATTATGACAAGTTGAGTTTCGTTTTCTTCGGCCTCGACAAGGAGCTTGGCGTGGATCCGGGAAGAGCTCGGAGCCAGGCATACCGTCTACCCATACACTCGAACTGGTACAAGGCCACGATTTCGCACAACACAGTGCTGGTTGATAGAATAAGTCAGAAACCTGCCGCCGGTAAACTGAGACTGTTTGAGTGTAAGAGCGACTATACGGTTGTAGCCGCCAGTTGTGATGGGGCTTATCCCGGTATACAACATACGCGTTGGCTCGTCATGACCGGGACCTATCTGCTTGTCTTCGATACGCTTCGGTCGAATATCGAACACCGATTCGATTGGACCTACCACAATAGAAGTGATAAGGTTGTCTGTGACGCGGCCGAGAACAATGTGACTCTGGCAGACAAATACCCGGGCGGCAAGTACATCCAGAACGGCAGGCAGGGCACGACTGCTGAGATGATCTCCGTAAGATTTGAGAATCCAGATGTCACCACGCATCTGACCATGGCGGCCCAGGAAGATACGACGGTGACTATTGGTGAAGGCGTCGGCGCCTCAATTGCCGACCGGGTGCCGATGACCATGATCGGGAGAGATGGGTGTGACGCATACTTTGCTGCCGTCCTGGAGCCGGTAGTTACCGGCCAAAAGCCCCGTGTCCATGGTGTTAGATTCGCTAAGACGAACGAATGTCTGACGATTGCCGTAGAGTGTGATCGTCAAACGGATGAAGTGAGAATCTTTCCGGACAACAGGGTACTGGTTACATTATCCCAGCCGCCTGCCCAATAGCCCCAATGTTTCGGTTGGATTACCATCACGCTGCAGAAGTAGGCGTGAAATGGGCCTCCAGCATAGTGGCGTGAGTATGTGTAGTGTTATGTTTTTGCTATTAGTGTGACTGAAATATTTTTAAAATGAAGTTAGAAACCTTGGTTTTTTGAGATCAATTTGATATTCTGTTAGAAAAGAGGCCCAGTCCCGATACATTGGGATAGCTGAGTTGAGATGTATGATGGTATATGGGAAATTCCAGATAATACTAAAAG
>JAGGWF010000212.1 GCA_021157685.1 Planctomycetota bacterium
GATTTAACAATTTCCGGTCCGTCCTTAGCGCCGATTTCAGTGGAAATTACCGATTGCAACTATGCAATTGTTTATGTTAGAATGATTACCGCATCGCATCAACCAAGTATTGAAATAATGACATTTTAATCATGGGAGACGAAATTATGGTAAAACACAGTTTACTTATCGTGTGTATCGGGACCTTGGTGTTAGGCGGGTGTGCCTCCAAGCCCAGTGACGAACGAATCAATATGGGCAAGGGTGTCGGCGGCGACACTTTGGGCGACAATATCATCACCCGCCCGTTCGCGATCGTCATCAGCGCCCTTTTGGGACAAGGGGTTGAAATTACCGAAGTCATCGAGGCACGCACGCCCGAGGGCTATCTGGATGTACAGATGAGAGGATATAATAAGTCGCAGGGCACTAAGCGGTTTGACTATCGCGTCGAATGGCTGGACAGCAATGGTATGGTAATCCCGACGAAAACCAGTGTATGGGTTCCGGTATCGGCAATAAGAAAATCTGAAGTTACATTCCGCTTTATCGCTCCACGCAAGGATGCGGTCGATTTCAGGATTAACACACGAAAAAATAAAATCACAAAATAAGTCTTTAATTGATTTTGGAACTGGTCACAGATTGTGACCGGTTTGGTGAGTGTTGTTTCAGGGGCCATGATGGCAGCTAAGTCTGACAATTCGATTATTCCGGTTGAGCGGATTCAACGGTCCATCTTTTTGCTTCGTAACGAGAAGGTTATACTGGACAGGGACTTAGCAAATCTTTATGGGGTTGAGACAAAGCGACTCAACGAGGCAGTTAAGCGTAATATCGACCGGTTTCCTGATGATTTCATGTTCAAATTGGATAAAACAGAGACAGATCAACTGGTCGCAAATTGCGACCGGTTTAAAATGCTCAAGCACACTGCTTCAACACCCTACGCATTTACCGAGCAAGGGGTGGCAATGCTGTCAAGTGTGCTGCGAAGTAAGCAGGCCGTTGAGGTCAATATCGCGATCATGCGGACATTCGTGCAATTTCGGCGGATTCTGGCCAACAATTCCCTGCTTCGTAAAAAAATCGAATCACTGGAAAAAAAATACGACGAGCAATTTCAACAAGTCTTTGCCGTGCTGAAAGCGATGATCGCCGAAGACGAAACACCTAAACCCCGCATCGGCTACCAAACTGAGGCAAAGGGGAAACGAAGAAAGTGAGAAATTAAGGGCAGATATTTCTGCCTTGCGAAAGGATATGCAATGAATCGTTGTATATATTGGTGTCTTAGGGGGTTGGGATATCTGCTATTCATGTTGTGTGCGCTGGCATGGATTGCCGCCACTGGCAGTGGTTTATATTTACTGTTCCAGTTGATAGTATATTTATTCGGCTACTTGCTATCGAATGCTGTCGCGCTCATCGCGTACGCATTATTTGGATATATTTTGTTTTTAATTGGCCGTTTTTTTGTAACAAAATCGCTTGGATTTCAGAGCGGCTAATAGTGCTACCCGGATTAAAAATTAAATTGACGGTTTATTATAAATAGGTGCATAGAACAACAATAGAATATGGCTTTGAGTCCAATTGAAAGGAGTTTGTTATGAAAACGAAAGTATTACTCTGTACACTCGCAATGACTGTGCTGGCGGGTTGTCAGCCGGCGACGAGAAATATTGATATCGCCAACGATGAAGGCAAGGCGGTGATGGGGCTGGATTATCGTGATTTTGATCAGGCCGCAGCGGCGATGATCAGCTCGCTGGTCCGATCGGGAACCTTGAATAAGAAGGACGGCGGACGCTATGTGATGGCGACCGGGCGCATCGTTAACGATACGATGCAGCGAATCGATACCGATCAGTTGATGGCCAAGGTCGAACAGGAGATGATGAACAGCGGACAGGTCGTAATGACCTCCGCCGTTGGCGACAAGGCCGGTGATTCACTGGTGTATGAAGTCCGCGATCTGCGGGATTCTGACAGGGCCGATGAGTTCGATGAGAGTACGATGCAGGCCAAAAAGACACTCATTGCGCCGGAATTGAGCATTTCCGGCAAGATTCTCCAGCGCAATGTGAAATATGACAAGAAAACACAGCAAGTCGAATACTACTTCCAACTGCGCATTACAGATTTGACAACAGGCCTGCGGTTCTGGCAGGAAGAAAAAATACTCGGCAAACGCGGCTCAAGTAAGAGCGTTTCATGGTGATTCAATAGTGGCACGGGCCTCCAACCCGTGAATCACGGCCAGGATGGCCGTGCCACAATAAAAGAAAGGGGCTTGTTATGAAAAGGGCAACTGGGTTACTGTTGTTTTTGGCAATGGCTTGTATTTCGTTCGGGGTCAATACCCAAATGCGGCAGGTCAAGGGCGTTGCGACCACGCGTGAGCAGGCGATCAAAAAAGCCCTGCACGAGGCCGTTGGTCAGGTGCAGGGAGTGCTGGTTACCTCCGGCATCGCCACCTCGGCGGCGGGCGTAGGTAGTGTCGAGGTTACACATGAAGAGATTAACAAGACCATTGAGATGGAACGAATCTCGCTTCGTTCACAGAACACCATTACGCTGACAATGGCCGAAGGATTGGTGAAGTCCTACGAAGTGGTCGATGAGAGAAAAACTGATGACGGCAACTATGAAGTAACGGTAGAAGTACAGGTCTATGATTATCAATCACCGCTGGCAACGACAAAATTGTCGCTGGCTGTTTCACCATTTGAAGTGCAGAATAGGGACTATATTTTTGGCGATATAACTGTTTCCGGGGCCGAATTGACCAAACAGTTCTCCCAGCGGATGACAACACTGTTGCGTGACAGTAACCGATTCGACCTGCTTGATCGGGATTATGATAAGGCGTTTCGGGACGAGATAAATCTCATCAAGTCCGGCGATACGGGCCTTGAGCAAAAGGGACGGCTCGGACAGTTACTGGGAGCGGATTATTTGCTGGCCGGGCGAATTCGCCGCGCCGAGATCACCACCGAACTGAAAGACATTCCCACAACCGGGATTCGCTCGGAGGAATATCGGGGCCACTTTGTTGGTGAGGTGCGTCTGCTGGTTCCCGCGACGCGGCAGGTGGCGTTTTCGCACGAATACAGGATTAAGCTGGAGACGCCGGAAATTAAGGAACTCGCGGATGAGTGGCGGCGGGACGAGCGGGATTTTGACCAGATCAAAGACGCGTTTTTGGATATGGCCGCACGCCAAATTATTGAGGATGTACTCAATGATGTGTATCCGGTGCGGGTCGCTCTGGCTGAGGCGGGAAGCATTATTCTCGATCAGGGTGGCGAGCGAATGAAACCGGATGCCATCTATGAGGTCTTTGCAGAGGGCAAAAAAATCATCGATCCACAGACACAAGAAGTGCTGGGGGCCGATGAGGGAAAAGTGGCTGTGCTGAAAATTGCCCGAATCTTACCAAAATTCAGCTATGCCCAAATCCTTGACGGAAAAGCCGAAGATATTAAGGTTGGTCAGGTGTGCAGAGTGCTGCCGGGGTCAATGGACCTGAAGATTGAAGTCACAGGCGGGAGAAAAAGCAACATCAAGCACACGCCCAGCGGCGGCGTGAAGATGCCGTTTGACAACTAATCTCTCTGTGAGTCCGTACCCAGGATGGGTTTTTCGCTTGACCTAACGACCGTTTTGGCCTAACGTTACATCCGTATTCAAAATGACAGCAACCGAGGGATTTCATGGAACATAGAATTATAAAAGTTGGCTTGGTCGGATATGGAATTGTGGGAACGGGTGTGGCCAGACTCTTATCCGAAAACGCCGACGAAATTACCGCTCGAACGGGGTTGAAAATTGAGTTGGCTCGAGTCGTGGACAAAGATACGGCAACAGTGAGAGAATTCCAAGTTGCCGAGGGCGTGTTAACAGACGACTTAGACGCCCTGCTTAACGATCAATCCATCGATATCGCATTGGAACTGGTGGGCGGGACGACCGTTGCCAAAGACATCCAGTCGAAACTGCTCCGCAGCGGCAAGGATGTTGTTACCGCAAATAAGGCACTGCTGGCCGAGCGGGGATTGGAACTTTTCGCCGAAGCACTCAACGCTGGTCGCTGCATCGCGTTTGAGGCAAGCTGTTGCGGAGGGATTCCGATTGTCTCAGTATTTCGCACGGGCCTGGCAGCCAACAAAATCAACGGCTTTTACGGTATTTTCAACGGCACCTGTAACTACATTTTAAGTAACATGACCTATAATGGGTCACAATTTTCCGATGTGCTCAAGGAAGCGCAGGCCAAAGGATTCGCTGAGGCCGACCCAACGCTTGACATTAACGGCGGAGATACCGCGCACAAACTGGTGATCCTGGGCGGGCTTGCCTTTAACTGCACACTGGGCATGGATGATATTTATATCGAGGGGATCGAGGATGTCGATAGTGTCGATATCCGCAGCGCTCTGGAAATGGGTTATATCCTGAAATTACTGGCCATCGGTGAAAAAGGTGCGGACGGGCGGATTTCGCTGCGGGTGCATCCGGCCTTTGTTTCTGAGGATAATCCGCTGGCGCGAGTGGACGGCCCTTTCAATGCCATTAGTGTTTTTGGTAACGCTGTGGGGAATACCGTTTTTTACGGCCGCGGCGCTGGAATGATGGCAACCGCCAGCGCTGTTGTGGCGGATATTATTGAGATTGCTCTGGGCAACAGCCAACGGGTCTTTGAAACCATGGCCATGGCAACTGGAACCCAACAAACGGTGCAGATTAAGCCCATCGACGAGGTGGACAGTCGATTTTATGTCCGAATTATGGCGAAGGATCAGGCCGGTGTCTTCGCAAAATATGGTCAGGTGCTGGGCACACACGATATCAGCATCAGCGGCGCGATTCAGCATGAGTGGATCGGACCGGACAACACCATTCCCGTCGTGATTACGACCCATCCAACACAACAGAAAAACATGACCGCTGCTCTCAAAGAAATCGAGCAATTGGATATTGTCAGCGGTAAACCGATTTGTATTCGAATTGTTGATATTCCGGAGGATACCGAAGAATGAGTACAAAGTATGTTATTATCGTACCTGACGGTGCCGCGGATAATCCGCAGGAATGCTTCGACGGACAGACCGTTATCGAAGCCGCCGACACACCCAATATGGATAAAATCGCAACCGATGGCCGACAGGGTGTTTGCCAAACGGTTCCGAACTCGATGCCGGCGGGGAGTGATGTAGCAATGATGAGTTTGCTGGGTTACGACCCGAAGACATGCTACACCGGACGGGCTCCGATTGAAGCAGCGGCTCAGGAGATTAAACTCGCACCGGATGACTGGGTCTTTCGGTGTAATCTGGTAACAACAGCGGATGAGAGGATGGTCGACCACAGTGCCGGGCATATCTCGACCAAAGAAGCTGTTACCTTGATCCAAGAGTTGGTGAATGCGACGGACTCAGATTCAATTAAATTTCATACAGGCGTCAGTTATCGACATTTGGCCGTCATCAGCGGGTTGGATTTTTCAAAGGTGACGACGCAGCCGCCGCATGATTTTATCGGGGAAAAACTGTCGAAAATCCTGCCCAAGGGAAAACAGGCCGATTTCCTGAATCATCTTATCGCAAAATCTGTGCAGTTGTTTGCAGACCATCCGATCAATAAGGTCCGCAGTGATCTGGGCGAAAATCCCGTGTCTTCGGCGTGGTTTTGGGGACAGGGCCAAAAGGCCTGCATGGAGCGGTTTGAAAAGAAGCACGGATTGAGTGGAGCGGTCATTACAGCCGTTGACCTGGTTCGTGGGCTGGCCAAGCTGATTGGATTTGATCTTATTTCTGTCGATGGGGCGACCGGGTATCTGGATACGAACTTTGCGGGTAAGGGCGAAGCGGCGATTGAGGCGATGGATAACTATGACTTTGTTTTTGTGCATATTGAAGCGCCCGATGAGGCCGGACACAGCGGCAGCGCTGAACATAAGAAAGAGGCCATCGAGCACATTGATCGATTTATTGTCGGCCCGGTCTATGAAGCCCTTCAAACATACGACCAATATCGTATTCTGGTGATGCCGGATCACCCGACACCGGTCGCCGAACGCTGTCATATCGGCGAACCGGTACCGTTCGCGATGGCCGGCAACGGCATCAAAGGTATTTTGAACAAACCCTACTGCGAGCGAAACAGCTTCGAGTCCGGCTTTGAAATACAGAACGGCCCGGACTTGATGGAGTACTTTCTGAAAATATAGACTGGGAACGCGGGCGTCTCGCCCGCACAAAAGCGCGGCGGCGCGAGTGAGCCCAATGAAACCACAAATGAACGCTAAAAAGTAAATAAACGCAAGCGACGCGAAAGAAGCAA
This sequence comes from Planctomycetota bacterium, assembly GCA_021157685.1. Lineage (GTDB taxonomy): Bacteria > Planctomycetota > Phycisphaerae > Sedimentisphaerales > Anaerohalosphaeraceae > 4572-13. Next base: position 6,328 of record JAGGWF010000212.1, read on the forward strand.
ACGGCGCAAGCGAAAAAAAAGAACCACGAAAAACACGAAAAGATGGTAACCGCAGATTTCGCAGATTTTCGCAGATTTTTAAAAAAAGAACGAACGCAAGGGTCGGGAGAGAAGCAAAAGCCGCAAAAGTTGATCGCCTGCTTTTCTCAACATAACCATTTGTTAAATAAAGAATTACAGCGTTACAATAAAAGAACGACGCATAAAAAACAAGGAAATACAAGATTGTATTACGGATTGACACAGATTATAGAGATAGTTTTGAATTATGAATTGAGGATCCGCCGTTGGCGGGGCAATTATCACAGCATCTGCGTGGGCACGGCCCACCCTACATACCTATATACTTGCATACTTGTATACTTTTTTATATTCCTATCTTTCTATCTTTCAATCATCGCGTCTGACTCTTGGCAGTGCAACTGCTTTGAATGTCCTATCGTTTTCTTCATTAACTCTTTGGAATTGGCCGTCGTAATAGGGGTTATCCGGCTGGTGTTTCATTGTCATTATTGATGGCTGATGAAAATTCTCATATCCGCTTTCATAGCCACTGACAACAACAGGTAAATCCTGCGGCATTGATTTTAATATTTCAATTAACTCACCGACCGTAAAATAAAATTTTCCGTTTTCGTTACTCATCTCGTTTTTTTACCCATTGATTCAGTTTCTTAATTCTCTATTCTTAATTTGACATCTTCTGCCTACTGGCTATTGCCTTTTCTTTTTCCGTGTCATTCCGTGTCTTCCGTGGTTATATCTTCTTTTGTGTTTTCGTGGTTTCAGTTTCTCGTCACCCAACAACTTCAATCAAGAATCTTTTCATACAACTCAGTATGCTCCCGGATGAGTCTTTTGGAGTCAAAGCGGTCTGCAACCCGTTTTTCGGCGTGCTGACCCAATTCCAGACGCAATCGGGGATTTTTAATCAATCGCTTAACCGCATTCTTAAAGCCGTCAAAATCGCCACTGTCGATAATAAATCCCGTTTGACCATCGGCCACCACATCGACACAACCCGTTGCATTGGTGGTCACCGTCGGCAGGCCGCAGGCCGCCGCTTCCAGCAGTGCATAGTTAAATCCCTCCCGTTTAGACGGCAGCACCAACAGGTCCATTGTATAATAATACGGCACGATCTCATTGACAAAGGACACATGCCGTATTTTCGGATGCATCTCGATGCGCTCTCGATAACTGTCCGGCCCTGTGGTCCTCGCAGGGTCATAGTCGCCGATAATCAGTAGATACAGATTATCATGCTCTTTGGACAGTTGCTCATAAACACCTAAAAGACAGTCCATCCCTTTATCCGGCGTCACCCGACCGACAAAGCCGATCACAAGGGAGTCCTTCGGGATATCCAAGCGACTTTTTATTTCCTCCACTACCGGGTCCGTTTTATTAGCCGAACAGAAGCGGCTTCGATCGACTCCGCAGGCCGAACCATCGGCCAGTATCTGATAATCAGTCTCTTTGCAGACTCCTAACTGTACGGCCCGATCGGCAAGACTTTGGCTCACGATCAGTCGGTGCGTCGCGCACTTAAAGGTTAATCGTTCAGCAGCCCGATACAGTCTTCGCTTGATCCCTGTGACCGTTTCCAGCGGCAGTCCATGAAGTGTATAGACCCGAACGGGCACTTTTGCCAATACCGATGCGATCATCCCGATCA
>JAGGWF010000055.1 GCA_021157685.1 Planctomycetota bacterium
GATACTTTGGGGTCACCAACCGCCCCGCCCAGCACAAAACCCACCCCCTTGGTCGGATGCAGTAAATTCAAAAGCATCTTGATGGTCGTCGTTTTGCCGGAGCCGTTCGGCCCCAGAAACCCGTAGATTTCATTCGGGCGAATTCTTAAATTCAAATCTTCCACCGCGATCACTTTCGCGCGTCCCCACCAGTCGGGGAAGATTTTCGTCAATGAAACCGTTTCAATTGCATATTGGCTTTCGGTCGCTGCCACAAGGAACTCCGTTTGGGTTTAGCATAGCACAGGCTTCGAGGCCCGCCAATCACGGCCAGGATGGCCGTGCTACAAAAATAAGATATTACTCGATATGCGGTTCAAGGTGTTCGCCAAAACGCACCAGACGGGCACTATTGAAGATCACGGCCACCGCGCCTACCAAATGCAGAAACGCCGCCATGATCAGAGGCACCTCAACCATCGTAATCGTGATAATACCAACGACAATAAACAGAATACCAAACAGCATATTCTGATTAATCACCGTTCGCGTCTTGCGGGACAGATGAACCAAAAACGGCAAGCGACGCAGGTCATTGCTCATCAGCGCGATCGAAGCGGAATTAATAGCCACATCGCTACCCGCCGCTCCCATCGCGATCCCCAGATCGCCCGCCGCCAGCGCCGGGGCGTCATTAATCCCATCGCCCACTACAGCCACCATGTGTCCATCGGCGCGAATTTTTTCCACAACCGCCAGCTTATCCTGCGGCAGACAATGTGCCTTAAAATCGGTACATCCAAGCTCCGCTGACACCCGATTGGCCACTTCGCTGCGGTCGCCGGTCAGCATCGTAATACGCCGAACACCGCAGTCATCAAACAATTCCTTAACGGCCTGCTGGGCCTCAGGACGGGACTTGTCCTGCAAGCCGATCCACCCCAAACACTTCCCGTTCGCCGCCAGATACAGCGTACTAAAACCCTGGTCCTCATGAAGAGCGGGATCCGAAACGCCGCTGACATCCACCCCGTTTTCTTTCAGGAATGACTCGCGGCCCACCATTACTTTTTCGCTTCCGACCGTAGCAAAAACACCCTTACCCGGTGCTTCCTCAAATTTTCCGGCCTTGGCAAATGTAACATTGGCCTCTTTTGCAAGATTCATCACGGCTCTGGCCGCGGGGTGCTTACTCATCTGCTCGGCGGAGGCCGCCAGCGTCAGCATCCGAGCCGGTTCCACATCGTTTGCCGGTTCTATTTTGGTTACATACAACTGCCCGGTCGTCAGCGTTCCGGTCTTGTCAAAGACCACCGCCGTAATCTTACCCGCCGTTTCCAGCAGGGAGACATTTTTAATCAGAATGCCCAAACGGGCCGCCGCAGACAACGCCGCCACCATAGCAGTCGGGGTCGCCATAATCAACGCACACGGACACGAAATCACCAAGATCCCAATGGGCTTGTTAATATCCTCGGTAAAGAAGTAAACGATCCCCGCAATCATCAGAATCGTCGGAATATACCACTTCACATACTGATCGATCATCCGCATGATCGGAAGTTGTGTTTGCTCGGCGGCCACGATCAACTGCTGCACCTTGCCCAGCGTCGTATCATCACCGGCCTTGGTAACGACAATATCCATCACTCCGGTCAAGTTGGTCGTACCGGCAAACACGCTCATCCCGTTGACCTTATCAACCGGCAGCGATTCGCCGGTAATCGTCGCTTCATTAACGCTACTCAAGCCCTCTTTGATCTCACCGTCAGCGGGAATATTATCGCCGGGACGCACGCGTACTACATCACCGGGCTTGAGTCCGCTAACCTTAACCTCTTTTTCGCTGCCGTCGGCGGCAATCAAATAAGCCGTCGTCGGCGTCAGCTTAATCAGCGATTCAATCGATGCTCTGGCCCCCAGCGCCGTTCGCGTCTCCAGCAGTTCAGAGATCATCATAATAAAGGCCACCGTACCGGCCTCGACATAATCCCCGTTGGCGAACGCGGCGATTACGGCCAGTGCCACCAATTCATCCATGTGCATATGCCCGTGCAGAATGCCCTTGATCGCATGGAGCACCAGCGGCAGGCCCAACAGAATCGCACCGACCATCGCAATCATTTCGCTGACATCGGTCCGGGAGCCATAAAGCCCTGCCATCCAGGAAATCTGAGCCAGTTTACTGGTCAGGATCAGAATCCCGCCGGCCAGTGCCCCTAAAAATGCCAAGCTGGCGCGGAATTGTCGACCTTCCGTACCGCCGTGGCCGTATTCCAGTTCCTGCGATTTAATACCAATATGCGAATGTGCCATAGTCTATATACTCAATTAAGCTAAGTTATTATCGTGCATCGTTTTCCAATTTACAACTGCTCACACAAAAGAGAACCACGAATGAACACGAATACACACTAATTTTTAGTTTTTTAACGGCGAATCTTTATTAAACAAAAGCATAAGACACAAGGATTGAATCCTGTTGCTTTCTGCCTTATTTTTTATATCTGTTTTTTCTTCATATACTTCATGGTTTAATGATTTTATTCGTGTTTATTAGTGTTCATTCGTGGTTCCTTTTTCCGTGAACGGCTACTTCTTCTCTTTTTTGATATTCGGATCACGATTCAGCATCAGGCGAATCTCATCGGGTAATCCTTCACGAGTCTGCATAAAGATTTTTTCATCCACACCCGCCAGCACCTGTTCAATCGCGTCCTGATAAATCTTCTGCAAGACCAATTCAGGATTTTTGCGGTATTCCGGAAGTATCTTCTGCAGATATTCGGCATTGGCCTTGGCCTCTTCAACTACCTTCGTGCGATACAGACGGGCCTCTGAAATCTCCGACTGTACCTGCCCGGAAAGTTTCCCCACCCATTCATCCTGCTCTTCCAGTGAAAGGCCAGGCTGTTTTAACTGTTCGAGAATATACTCAGCCCCGGAACCACCTGTATCGGTCAACAGCATCCCCTTATAAGATGATGCCTCAACGCGTATTCGTTCACTTTCCTGACGGGCCTTACTGGATGCCTGAAATGCCTCATCGACCTGCCGGGGCCAGACAATCCGACTGGCCCGAACGTCGCCGATCTTTATGCCGCATTGAACTTGATCGAGTTTGTCCTGCAAAATCCGTTTCACATCGCCCGCGATCTTCGCATCATTCTTAACCGCCTCGTCAATGGTGTATTTGACCATCGTTCTGACAATCGCGTTAGAAGCCAAACTCCTGATCAACGGGTTCAGCGTATCTGCCGCCGCTTCCAGCATATCCTCACCCGGCTGACGATCCCGAATATAGACATGCTCGAAAAAATCCTTGGGTGACTTAATTTTATAGGTGACGGTCCACGCCGAATGGACGATATTGTAGTCCGTTCCGGCCATCCCCTCTAAGCTGTCATTGCGTGTCAGGCAATACCCGTCCTTCAACGGATTCAGTGGACCTGTTGCTGTGCTTTTGACCTTTCGCAGTTTTTCCTGCGGACTTTCAAAATACCAAAACGAATCGATCGGAATCGACAGTTCCCGTTTAACCGGAATCCGAATAATCTCATTGATCGGCTCCGGAAACGCGAACTTGATGCCGGGATCAAGCACAGGGCCTTTGATTTCACCGAATTGCAGCAGAATCGCTTTCTCGTCCTGCTGCACCTGGAAAATACCGCTGCACGCGAACACAACCAGCAAGACAACAATGATGGCTTTCAGAATCGAAAAGCTCATTTTCAAAGCGCGCCTTAGCGACTGACCCGCCGCATCAAGCTGCTCATCCAATATCCGCTCATCCTGACCGGAAGACCCCGAAGAACAGCACTTCTGACTGTGGTGATGATCTGCCATAGTTTAATTCCCCGTCCCTGAAGTCGCTTGCTTTGGCGCAATATCAGGAATCCCCTTGAGCAACTCAATCGGCTCGGTTTCAACCCCCAGCACAATGGTCGTCTTTTCGGCCAAAATTTTCTTCAATGCCGAAAGATTGCGAAGGAACATCGCCAGTTCCGGGTCTTCCTTAAGCATTTCATAATACTTCGCCGCTTCGGCATCACCCGTCCCGCGAATCACCTGGGCCTGGGTCGTTGCCACCGCCAGCAGTTCTTTCTGCTTGGCCTCGGCATCACTTCGGATGCGTTCGGCTTCGGCGCGACCCTCGGCCAGAATAGATTCCTTCTTACGATTTCGATCCGCTTTCATACGATCAAAGACTTTCGCTGTTACATCCTTAGGAACATCAAGCCGTTTGATTCCAACGGTTTTAATCGCAATGCCGTACTCCTGCATAGCCTCGGCGCGAATCTCGCTGAGAATCTCATCTTCGATTTGCTTAAACTGAATCTTGCCTGGATCAGTATTGACAAACTCGCTGAAATAATGTTTTCCGACCACCGAGTTCTGTGCCTTGCGTAAAAGGGTGTACAGAGTGTCCTCAGCGCTATCAACATCCTCAACGGCAGTCAGAAAGACACCCGGTTCGGCAATCGCCCAGACGGCATAGCTTTTGAGAATGATCGACTCACCGCCAGCGGTACTTATCTCTTCGATCGGGGTGTCATCAAATAAGCGGCTGCGCGAATCAAATCGATGCACCACCTCGATCGGTCTGGGAAATTTCCCTTTCAATCCCGGCTCCGTTTCCGGCCGAACCGGCTTACCAAACCGCGTTACAATAACCGTCTCTGTCTCCCGAACCTGATACAGAACCGATGACAGCAGCAAGATCACAACAACGATCACCACACTTAAAATTGTCCAATAATTCTTCATACCTTTTCCCGTTTATTAGTTTTAATCCTTTTTAGCCGTTCACACCAAAAAGAACCACGAATAGACACTAATACACACTAATATTGGTTGTTTTTAACGCATTCCTTGCGTTTCTTTTTTATCTGTTTTTTCCCGTGTCATTCGGTGTATTCCGTGGTTCAGTTCTTTTTTTTATTCGTATCTATTGGTGTTCATTCGTGGTTCTTTTACCATCAGCGATTAGTATCCTCTTTTAGTTTTCTTCCAGTCCCAAATCCATATCATAAAGCGACTGCGTGAGTTTCTCCTGCAAGTCAACGATATAAACCAAGGCGTCTTCATTCTCAGCAACAACAACATATTTACGAACATCTTCGAGTGTTTCTTCAAGCGTCATCAGTCGCTGCAATTTCTTATAAAACTCCGGCCAAGCATGATAGGCCTCTAGTTGCCCATCAAAGCGAAGCCCCTCACCCTGAGCAAGATTAACCTGCTCAAATGCGTAACTCTCTGCCTGTCGCAATATCCTGAAAACATTCCCCTGTACACTCCCAAACGCTGTCTGAAGTTCACTTCTGAGCTGTTCGGTCTTTTGCGTGTCACCCTGCTCTTTGGACCGTTCAAACGCCAATGCCAGATCGTACAGCGCATCCACCTTAGCAATGGATCCGCCCAGTTCCGTCAGGATTTTGTTCTTTTGGGCCAATGCCGTAAGCACGATGGCCTGTTTTTCCTGGACGGCCGCGATCACTTCTTGATATTCCTTAGTAACCTCCGGCGGCGGATGCACCCCCTGCAAGCCCAGAAGAATAATCTCAACCCCCAAATCGGCTTTGTCCACCGCATCCTGAATGCGCCGCTGCAATTCGTTGGCCGCTGCCATTCGTCCGGCACCCAGAAGACTTTGTTGGCTGTTCGATTCTGTATCGTCTGTTTCAATTTTCGCACTCACCGCATAGCGCGTCAGTTCACGATAACAGATGGCCTCCAGCAGCTCACGCGAATCCTTGTGGTTATAGATATACTTGCGAACATCTGAAATACGGTACAAAACCGGCACACTCGCCTGAACGATACTAACCGGAACCGCACCATCGCCATCATCCGATGAATCCGTCTGGACCGCCACCAGCAGATTATATTCTTCTTCGTAGTGCTTTACACCCCACAGAAAGGCCTTTTCATCGGTCTGTTTCCCTGCATAACCAATTGTGATCTTTTGTACCCGGTCGACCGGATGCACGAAAACGATATCAATCGGCCACGGCCACTTCGCATACAAACCCGGCGATAAGTCCCTCACAGCAATACCATAGCGTTCCACAACCCCCGCCTGCCCCGGACCGATCACCACAAACGAACTCATCAGATACAGAATCAGCAGAGCAAACAAAATCAGCGGAAAAACCGCCTTTTCAAGCAATTTATAAAACCATGTCTGCGAAACCTGAAACCCAAATTGATAATCAATCGTGTGCGACACCGTATGCAGAATCCCGCCCGGCTCATTGAACAATCCTAAGATACGGCTGTCAAAAGCGGCCCGACTATACTGTCCCGCCACACGCGGCCGGTAAATATCCAGAACCGCGTTCAATACGACCTCGACACCAAGAACGATCAGCAGCAGAGGAATAACATAATTAAGCACAACCAGTCCCTGTGAATGCTTAAACTGTGCCAGCGCCAGGGAAATCGCCAGGGAAAATCCCAGCAAAGCGGTCGCGAGAAGATAGCTGCCCCCCGCCCGCAAGGGCTTCCATTCGGTCTCAGCGCTCATTCCCGTGGCATATCGACTGAACAAGAACGCGATAAACGAAATCGCCGCCATCAGCACAGCGCTCAGCAACAGATGCTTAGGGCCCGACCACGCCGGGCTCATGTCGAGCACTTTCCCCTTAAATAACAACAGCCCCATCACGATCTGATAGGTTGCGATCAGAATCGCGGAAACAGGGACCACCCACTTCTCCAAAAATGCCAGCCGCTTCTGAGCCACCGCCATCATGGCCATCCGGTCGGCCCCGCCGCTGAAAATAGTCCCCTGATCGGCGGCCTTGGACAACTGGCTCACATCCAGCTTTTCCTGCTCGGCAAGGGTTCGCTGGTAGAACTGCACAATCAGAACCCCCCAAACCAAAAGCCCGGAAAGAATCTGCCAACTCAACAGGTACATCGCCAGTGTTTGTGAAAACAAACCGAGGACGAGCGTGAAGGCAAAAAAGAACAAACTTAAAATAAAAGCAATAACCGAGACGGTTTTGGCCTTACGAGGCGATAAATTCATTTGCATTTCCTGTTATACATCATAACAATCGAACTTTTCCTTGCTGAAAGCAGTACGGACTATAATAATCTTGCTCCGAAAAACAATCTTCGTCTTTACAAAATACTGATAAAGCGTAGAATGATAGCATGTTTAATGAAAATATTAAACCCTTTATCCAAAGGAAAAACCATTGTTGCGACTTTTAGCGATCTCAAAGAATACATTTGTCGAAACGCTGCGGCAACCCATCTATGCGGTCATCATCATTTTTTCCCTGCTTTTGATGTTTCTGGCTCCTGCTGTCAGCATGTACACCCTCGACGAAGATATAATGCTCCTGCGTGAATTAGGGCTTTCTACGCTTTTCCTCGCGGGTTTGTTCATTTCGGTTTTCGCCTCAACGGGTGCCATTACCGAAGAAATTGAATCCGGAACCATCACAACCATCCTTTCCAAGCCCATCAGCCGCCCCTCGTTCGTCGTTGGAAAGTTTCTGGGAATCTCAATGGCGGTCGCGTTGGCCCATTTACTGGTTACGATGGCCTTTTTAATGGTTCTCCGGCACGGCGTCCTTGAAACCGCCAGCGACGAGATCGACTGGACCGTCATAACCGCCGGGGGCACGGCTATTCTAGCGGCGCTTATTGTAACTGTTTTTTTGAATTTTGTTTACGATTGGAATTTCCCCTCGACCTGTATCGTTTTAGGGACTGTTTTCATCGGATTTGGAATTTTATTTTTAGTTTTTATTGACAGAGACTGGCATTTCAATCCTGCCGAGAACCATTTTGAGCTGTTTGACATCATCGCATCGGGGCTTCTTCTGCTTGCGTTATTTGCCTTGGTAGCCCTTGCGATCCTATTTTCCACTCGTTTTAACGAGGTGCTAACCCTGACTTTCTGCGTCGGCATATTCCTGCTCGGCCTCATCAGCGACTGGGTTTTTGGCCGCTTTGCCGACCAGCATATCTGGGCCAAAATCGGGGCAATTCTAACCCCCAATCTGCAAATTTTCTGGGTCAGCGACGCGATTTATGAAACCGGAACCATTCCGGCCGGCTACTTACTACTGGCACTCACCTATTCCGGCCTCTATACGGCAGGCATTCTTGCATTGGCTGTCGCCCTGTTCCAGAGGAGACAAGTCGGATAATTTGATCTCTTACGCCAAGGGTAAAATTCATGCCAAAACGACATATTTTTTGTTATTTTTCCCGATTGAAATTTTTTTTCAGCCGTTACTCCCGTGTTCTCAAGTACTAACAAAATTCTCACATTTTTTTTAATTTTTACCCCTTGCATCGCAATCCACCCGCTGTATAGTAGCGTAGTAGTTATTGGCTACATATTGTTATCCAAAAGAAAATTATTCAACATCTTGTATTATACAGGGAGGTCAACATGTCCAGTGAACGGATTCCAGAGGCGGATAGGAGCATGATTAATTCTGATTACAAACCGTGGGAGAACACGCAAAAAGCGAGGGGAAAAGGGCTTAAGATAACACAGCACTTCGCGACCCCCGGCGTTCATCCATTTGACGAAATTGAATGGGAAAAACGCCAGGCAAGGATTACCGACGAGACCGGCAAGACGATTTTCGAGCAAAAAGATGTCGAAGTCCCCGAAAATTGGAGTCAACTGGCCACAAAAGTCGTCGTCAGCAAGTATTTTTACGGCGACATTAACTCCGGCCAGCGAGAAAACTCCGCCAAACAACTTGTTCACCGCGTCAGCCGCGCCATCGCCGACCGCGGACTCAAGGATGACTACTTCAAGACAAAAGAAGATGCCGAAACCTACTATCAGGACCTGACATGGCTGTGCATCAATCAGTACGGGGCGTTCAATTCGCCGGTCTGGTTTAATGTCGGCCTGTTTGATATCTATGGCGTCAAAGGCAGCCAGCACAACTTCCGCTGGGACGCCGATGAGAACAAAGCCGTCCCCTGCTCCAGTAGCTATGAATACCCGCAGGCCTCGGCCTGCTTTATCCAGTCCGTCGATGACACGATGGATGACATTATGCGTCTGGCCCGAAGTGAAGCCATGCTCTTTAAGCACGGTTCCGGCACAGGCACGGATCTGTCAACCCTTCGCAGCAGCAAGGAGAAACTCTCCGGCGGCGGAAACCCTTCCGGACCGCTGAGCTTTATGCGTGTGTACGACCAGATCGCCGCCGTCGTCAAGTCCGGCGGAAAAACCCGTCGCGCCGCCAAGATGCAGTCGCTCATGATCGGCCATCCCGACATCAAAGACTTCATCTCCTGCAAAACAGAAGAAGAAAAAAAGGCATGGACCCTCATCGAAGCGGGATACACCGCCGATGACGCCTACAACAGCATCATGTTCCAGAACGCCAATCTGTCGATCCGCGTTACCGACGACTTCATGGACGCCGTTGAAAAAGACGGTACATGGTCAACCACATCGGTTACCGACGGTGAAAAACTCGAAGACTTCCCGGCTCGCGAACTGATGGACCTGATCGCCGAAGGCACACGCGTTTGCGGCGACCCCGGCATGCAGTACCACAGCACGATCAACAAATGGCACACCTGCCCGAACTCCGGCCCAATCAACGCCTCCAACCCGTGCAGTGAATATATGTTCATTAATGACTCCGCCTGCAATCTGGCCTCGCTGAACCTGATGAAGTTCCGCAACGAAGACGGTTCGTTCAACATCGAACGATTCAAGCACGCCATCCGCATCTTCATCATCGCTCAGGAAATTCTCGTTGACAACGGCAGCTATCCCGAAGCACGCATCACCGAACACAGCCACGATTTCCGCCCGCTCGGATTGGGCTATGCGAATCTCGGCTGTTTGATGATGAGCTTGGCCATGCCCTACGATTCGGATCAGGCGCGTACCTGGGCCTCGGCGATCACCGCGATCATGACCGGAACCGCCTACACCATCAGTGCCGAACTGGCCGCGATCAAAGGTCCGTTTGCCGGATACGAAAAGAACAAAGAACCCATGCACAATGTCATCGCGATGCACCGCGAACATGCTCACAATATCCCGGAAATACACTGTCCGGACGATCTGCTCAGCGAAGCGAAGAACGCATGGGACAACGCCTTTGACGCCGGACAGCAATTTGGCTACCGTAACGCACAGACCACCGTTCTGGCCCCGACCGGCACCATCGGCTTTATGATGGACTGTGACACCACCGGCGTCGAGCCGGACATCGCACTCGTCAAATACAAACTGCTCGCTGGCGGCGGAATGCTCAAACTGGTCAACCAAACCGTCCCAATGGCACTGGATCGCCTCGGCTATGGCGCCGAAGACATCAAGTCCATCTGCGAAACGATCGACACAGACGACACCATCGAAACCGCCGACAAACTCAGGGAAGAACACCTGCCGGTCTTCGATTGTGCGTTCCAGGCCAAAAACGGAAAGCGACACATTCACTATCAGGCACATTTGAAGATGATGGCCGCCGTGCAGCCCTATCTGTCCGGTGCGATCAGCAAGACGATCAATATGCCAAAAGAAAGCACCGCCGAAGAGATTGCTTCGGCGTATATGGAGGGCTGGAAGCTGGGCCTTAAGGCCATCGCCATCTACCGCGATGGTTCCAAACGCCTCCAGCCAGTCAATACAGACTCCAAAACCGGGAGCAAAAAGAAGACGACTTCGGAGGAGTTAGCTTCACCCCGTCCGTTCCGCCACAGATTGGCGGAAACGCGACAAAGCATTACACATAAGTTCTCGGTTGCAGGACATGAAGGTTATCTGACGGTGGGGTTGTACGAGGACGGTCAACCTGGTGAACTCTTTATCACTATGGCCAAGGAGGGCAGCACCGTTGGGGGCCTTATGAATGTCATCGGCACATGCGTCTCAATGGCATTGCAGTACGGCGTGCCGCTGATTACGCTGGTCGATAAGTTCCGCCACGCCCGTTTTGAGCCGTCCGGAATGACCAGCAACAAGACCATCCCGTTCGCCAAGAGCTTGATCGACTACATCTTCTGCTGGATGGGCTGCCAGTTTATTCTGGGCTATGCCGAAAAGAACACCCCCAACCGCACCCCAGTTGTAACGCCTGCGGATAATAAGTCCACCGCGACCGCTAAGGAACTGGTCCAGAAGACCCAGGACCTGGCCAAAAAAATCGATCAGGCCAAATCCATGCAAAAAAAGCCCGCATCCGGCGATTCAAAACCCGTCGCTTCGGCTCCGGCCGCAGCCAAACCCGCGACCGACCGCTTCACCCGGCAGGCCGACCGCGTAGTTGAGGCCGTTACCGCCGCAGTCACCAACCCCGACGGAACCAAGGCCGCGATGGGCCAATTCAACGAGCAGTTCAACCACTTTCAGGACGACGCCCCCGCCTGCGATGTCTGCGGCAGCATCTGCGTAAGAAACGGAACCTGCTACAGATGCTTCAACTGCGGCAACTCGATGGGTTGCTCGTAAGGTAAGGTCTGAAAGACTGTTATTATTTCGTGATTTCATTCAGCAGGACGGTTGCGTAGCATCCGCTGGGGAGGTTGAAGTGGAGTTCGAGGTAGTCGCCATGTTCATCGGTGCCGGGAGTGATTTTCGTTTGTTCCGGCCGGAATCTAAAGGGGCGTCTGCCGCCGACGCCACCGAATTTTTTCAGGCGTTTGTGGTCATCTTCGGTCAGTTCCACGGCATCAAGCAGGGGGTTTTCAAGTTCACCGGCGGGACCCGTCAGGGGTGCCATCCGATTGCCGATCAGCGGGCCGGTTGGACTGATGTCGAATGTATCGCATCGCGGCTGTTCGGCCGCGGCGTCTTCGACGCAAAAACTGGCACCGTTTGCATGTTTATACGCCATGTCGCCGTCAAGAATCGTGTCGATATCCGGCATCCGTGCGGCGAGCACGCGGTTGAACAGATCCGACTGCCATGCGGCGACATACAGGCGCAGCATTCGTTTGTCGAACTGGCGGAACGCCCGGTTGGTGTTGCCGCTTAGCCGGATCAGCGTCTTGAGGGCCTTTCGATGATCGCCGAAGGCCGAATGCCACTTGTAAAAGGCCTCTTCAAATAGACCCTGCTCATAAAGCTGGCGGGCTTCGGTGAATTCATCATCGCCGAACAATTCGGGCCACCCCAGCAGGACGTCGAAAAAGTCCTGTGTATCTTTTTTGATGACCGCCTGACCGAGCAGATGGGAGTCGCCCCGATAGCCGAATCGCTGGGGACCGAAATAGTTGGGTACGCCTTTGATCGAGAGGATTTCCATGATTTGTTCGGCGATGGGGACGGCTTCCTGAATAGGGCGGCTTAAGTTTCGCAGCCGAATAGTAAAACGGTTGCCCTTGAGGTGGCCAACCTTGAGCTTGTTGGTGTGGCGGGTGATATCGAGGATTTTCAGCTTCGGACTTTCCAACTCGGCCAGCTTCACCGGGTCGATATGCTCGATGGAAATCCACTGGCGTGTAATGGCACGGGCGTCCTTGCGGCCGGCATAGCCGACATCCAGCGTGCGAATACCCACATGCCGCGCCACGAGGTTCATCATGTTCTGCGTAGACATATTCTTCTTCTGAATAAGAGCGTAGACATGCGTTCCCTCGCCAGAGAACTCGTACTGCGGGATTTCCTCGACCACAAAGTCAGCGGGGATTGTTTTGATGGTTCCGCCGATGCCGGCGATGTTTGTTGTCAGATAGGGCAACGACGGACAGCAACACCCACGGCCAAGCGGAGCTTGACCGTGCCACCCAATCGGAGTCTGATTTGTTGTATTGGGTTCTGGATTCATACAAATGCGTTGGGGTAATGTTGGATTTGGGGTTTGCCCTTTTTGCCGAGGATAACCGTAACAATATCGAACCGAAAAGGCCTGTCTGAAATTTTGAACTGTTTCAGAAAGCACTTTGCGGTTCGCGTAATATGTCGTCGTTTTTTGGCGTTTACTGCGGCCACTGCAGGCATAAACTTTTCATCGCGTCGCGTCTTGACTTCAACGAAGACAATGGTTCCGTCCCGATCACCCATGACCAGGTCCAGTTCCCCGCCGGAGAACGCGAAGTTCCGAGCCAGCGTTCGCAGCCGCTGTCGTTTAAGAAACACCTCGGCTTTGTTCTGGCCCCAACGACCCAGTCGAGAGGGATCGGCGAGCAGTTTCTTTCGCAACCACGGCATGACTGCGAAACCGCCTAAACATCCTGCTAATACAACAAGGCCCATGTGTTACTTGGTAACCGTGTGGCTGCTGTGGCGCTGTGCGAGACGGACGCCCTTGCCCACGCGCTGACGCAGGTAATACAGCTTGGCACGGCGGGTTTTGCCGCTGCGGGTTGCGCGAATGTCGATCAGGTTCGGCGAGTTCAGCGGAAAGATACGCTCGACGCCTTCGCTGCCGACCATGCGACGCACGGTGAAACTTTCGTTCATGCCGCGACCCTTGCGACCGATAACGGTACCGCTGAAAATCTGCGTACGGGTCTTTTCGCCTTCAACGATTCGGCAGTATACATCGACGCTATCGCCGACTTCAAAATGCGGTATTTTCTCGCGTAAGCTCTTTTTTTCTACTGATTCGAGTATTTTCGTTTTCACGGAATTATCTCCTGTTTCTTATTTTTCGTTTTTTCTGGATTCGGCCTGTCGATAGTTTTCATAAATATCCGGCCGCCATTGTTTCGTGCGTTCGATACTTTGTTCTTTTCGCCATTTTTCGATTTTGCCGTGGTCGCCGCTGAGCAGGATCTCCGGCACTTTCATGTCTCGGAATACTTCCGGACGCGTGTACTGCGGATATTCCAAAAGCCCGTGACAGAACGAGTCGTCCAAGGCCGAGTCGTCATCGCCCAGTGCATCGGGCAACCGTCGGACGACTGCGTCGATCAGCACCATCGCGGCCAACTCGCCGCCGCTGAGAACATAATCGCCGATCGAAATGGCTTCAGCATTCAGTCCCGTTCGGATGCGTTCGTCAAAGCCCTCGTAACGGCCGGCGATCAGTATCAATCGCGGCGGCTGGCTCAACTCGACGACCTTATCCTGCGACAGGGGCTCACCCTGCGGTGTCAACAGAATGACGCGGCCCGGCTGGTCGGCCTGTGCCTGCACATGCTCAAAACAATCGAACACGGGTGCGGGCGTCATGACCATTCCGGCTCCACCGCCGTAGGGCTTGTCATCGACTTTACGGTAACTGTCGGTGGCAAAATCTCTAATATTTGAAAGAACAATCTCAACGATGTTTCGTTCCTGCGCCCGCTTAAGAATCGAATGACTCAGCGGTGAGTCGAACATCTCCGGGAACAGTGTCAAAACATCAATACGCATAACTTATTCTGTCTTCTCTTCGCCGGCGTCATCCGCTTTCGCTTCTTCAGAAGGTACTTCGGCCTCGGCAGATTTTGCTTCTTCGGCGGCCTTGGCAGCAGCTTCTTTTTCAGCAGCTTTCGCGGCGGCGGCTTCTTCAGCGGCTTTCGCTGCTACTTCTACGGCTTCGGCTGCTTTTACGACAGCGATGCGTTCGGCTTCCGTGAACGGCTTACCCAGTTTTCGGGCGATGGCTCTGGCCCGTGCCCGACGCTGAAGCTTGGCTTCAAACTGCGGACTGAGTACATCAAGCTGTTTCTTGAAGATTTCCGCACAGGTGTCGGAGGCAATCGCACCCTGGCTGATCCAAAATTCAATGCGTTCTTTGTTCAGTACATACTGTTTGTCCGCATCCTTTTCCAGCGGGTCGTAGTGACCAAGCTTTTCGAGGATGCGTCCGTCGCGCGGGTTCCGGCCTTCAACCGCATTGATGCGGAAGAACGGACGATGCCGCCGACCCATACGGGTCATTCTGATCTTTACTGCCATGTTCGTTTCCTTTCGTTTACTCTATGATTAATTTTTGCCGCCACCCAATGTAGCGGCAAAACGCGTTATCCATTTTTTATTTTTAATGCAAAACCGTTAAAAAATATCGCCAGTATCGCCTTGTCGACATTCGCGTCTTCGGCAATACGTTCGACCTGCTGGTCACTCAGCGAAGCAGCAGCGTTTTTCTCGGCCGTTGTCATGATCGCTACGGCACGGGAAAGCTGGTCGTATTCATCTCGCGAAGGCGAACTCAGCATCGCCAGTTCGCTTTTGCCATCAATCGTCTGAAACTGGCTTCGTATCTGTCGCCCGTAGGCGTTATCAACAAACGCTTCTAACGATTTTAAGTAGTCTTCAATTTTCAATATCAATGTCTCTGTTTAAGCGGCGGTTATCCACGGCCAAGCAGAGCTTGACCGTGCCACCCTGCGAACAAGCTGAAGCTGGAACTCTTACCTGCTTTATCGTCTCTTTTTTCGGGGCTGGCGTTTTCGCTTGCTCCGCTGTTTCACTTTTCGCATTCCGCCACCGGCCATCGCGCTCATCATATCGCCGCCGCCGGAAAGCATATTCTTCAGTGCGCCCATGCCGCCGCCGGCCATCATCTTCATCATTTCGCGGCTGCGTTTGAAGGTCTTGATCAGACCGGCGACATCCTGCACATCCCGACCGGCTCCGCGTGCGATTCGGCGGCGACGGGACGAACTAATCAAATCCGGGTCGCTCCGTTCGGCCGCTGTCATCGAATGGACGATGCCCTCGATCTTGCTGATCTCGCCGTCGTCGACATCCATATCTTTCATGGCGCCGCCCATGCCCGGGATCAGCTTCATCATGCTGCTCATGCCGCCCATTTTTCGCACTGACTGCATCTGCTTGAGAAAATCGTCAAACCCGAAGGTGCCTTTGGCCATCTTGGTCTGCATCTTCTGGGCCTGTTCTTCGTCGAACTGCTCTTGGGCCTTTTCCACCAGCGTGACCACATCGCCCATGCCGAGGATGCGGCTGGCCATGCGATCCGGATGGAACGGCTCGAGGTTGTCGAGCTTTTCGCCCATGCCGACAAACTTAATCGGCTTGCCGGTAACGGCCTTAATACTCAGGGCGGCACCACCACGGGCGTCACCGTCAAGCTTGGTCAGGATCACCCCGTCCAGTTCCAACCGCTCGTTGAATTCCTTCGCCGAGTTGACCGCGTCCTGACCGGTCATCGCATCGCAGACCAGATAAATCTGGTGCGGGTTGACGGCCTTGGAGACCATGGCGATCTCGTTCATCATCTCTTCGTCAACATGCAAACGACCAGCGGTATCAAGAATCACGACATCGAAGCCGTTTTTTCTGGCGTATTTAAGACCGTTCTTGGCAACCTTAACCGCGTCCTTAACACCGTCTTCCCTATAGACCTCCACGCCCAATTGCTCGCCGAGCGTACACAATTGCTCGATCGCGGCGGGGCGCTGCAAGTCATCGGCCACCATCAACGGTTTCTTGCCGTCTTTTTCGACGATCAGCTTGGCCAGTTTGGCCGCAGTGGTCGTTTTACCGGAACCCTGGAGCCCTGCCATCATTACGACGGTCGGTCCCGGTGAGACATAATAAATCTTCGCATCCACCGGTCCCATCAGCTTGGTCAGTTCATCGCTAACGACCTTGATCAGGACCTGCCCGGGGTGCAAGCTCTTGACGACCTCGGCGCCCATCGCGGCGGTCTTGACATCCTTGCAGAACTGCTTGGTCACCTGATAGTTAACATCCGCTTCCAGCAGGGCCTTGCGCACCTCACGCATCGCGTCAGTAACATTGGCCTCGGTAATGCGGCCGCGACCCGATAAGGACTTAAATACGGAATTAAATTTGTCTGTTAAAGCGTCAAACATTGTATTTTAGTACCATCAAAGTAGCACAGGTTTCGAAGCCTGTGTAATGTTTTAGACTCAGGCAAGATGCCTGAGCTACCTTTTCTGCGCAGGGACTCCCTGACGAGAATCGAGGATTGTAGCCAACAGTGGGGGCAATTACAAGGAAGAAAATCGAAAAATGGGGCGTATCAGCGTGTTTTTCGGGGATTTTTGTCCATAGATTACACCGATTATCACAGATTTTAATAAGAACGGAAAATAAACACCTAAAGACATGAAAGTCACAAAATTATTTTCTTTTCGTGTCCGTTCGTGATTTTCGTGGTTTGTCTGTGTCTGCCGGGGATATGGTTATCGGAACATGGGGTTGTAAATTATCTATAATTAACATTTTTTCTGTTGTCCCAGTGTTGGGCTAGAAGCCTTATTGGCGGCTCAAAAACGCCTTATCAACCATTTGACCCTATATTTCGATCTTTTTGGTTCATTAAGCCGCGTCCCGTTTTGTCCGAATTCCCTATCAGCAGGCGATTTGCTGAAAAAATGGATATTGATTTGGACAGGAGTACTTAGGATGGAATCAGGAATGGAACGACGACGCGAGGAGAGATTACAATACAGTTGGCCGGTCTGGTTTGCGGAGGATTTCGATAATATTCTGACCCAGGGCCAGATGGTCGATGTCTCCAGCGGCGGTGCGGCGTTTACCTGCTATGCGGACAAGTGCCCAACTCCCGGTGAGCATATTACCACACGGTTTAGCGTTCCTCAGTTTGACGAGGAGGATTCCTACGATATGGCTAACTTCATTCGTGACGGCCAGATTTGCCGTATTGATGAACTCGGCCCGTATATCCGACGCGTAGTAGTGCAGTTTGCCGATCCGCTCCCGTTTGAGCCCGCCGCAAACAAAAACGAAGACCGGCTCGTACACATATAAAACTTTTACCGTCTGTTTCTTCTTCTTAGCTTTATAGATAAACGCCTGCTTGCTCATGGGAGCGAGCAGGCGTTTTGTCTGCGCCCTGCGTAAAAGTTTGCACCAAAAAGAACCACGAAATGCACGAAAGGACACGAAAACTCAGGTTTTCAGACAGGACTAATTGTATCTACAGGGTGTATGTATTAGTGTGATTTTGAATTTTTAATTGAGGGGGCAAAAATGATTGAGGTGCTGCTAAAAAAAAGTTGCATGAAACCGCTCCATAACTGTCGCGGCTGGTGATGCTGAAAAACTGTCCCCTCCCCGCTTCAAACCCCTCCGGCCTTACGGGCACCTCCACTTGGCAGGGGATGTGCTTTTTTGGGGTCCTTGGTAGATATTCAGACACAAAAGACACGGAAAACGCAGGATTTTGTAAGAGTCCACACTTTTAGTGTGCAAAAAACAAGCTGAAGCTTAAACTCTTACTTGCCCGCTCTGTGACTATCGGGGTTGGTGATATTATTCCGAAGCAAGGATACTTCGGCTACATTGCAGGCGAGACACCCGCGTTCCCAATCGGGACCATTTTTCAAAGGGGGTTGAAATTTCGTCAAAAATCTGTATAGTGGCGTTGCTATTTATAGAAATCAGAGATTCGTTCTCAGTCCTTAGGCCTCAGAGCTGGTGAGTGTTTTAGCTAACTTTAATTAAAGTGGAGAGTTGCAGATGCAAGGGTGTCATATTGGACGGAATTTTCAGGTATCGGTGGCGGGCGGGTCGTATCAGGATGGGCTGACCGCAATGGTTCACGGGGCCCCGGCGGGGATGCTTTTGAACGAACAGGAGATCTACGGCGACCTACTACTGCGGAAACCGGGAGCGGATGAGCTTTCCAGCCCGCGTAAGGAGCCGGACATCCCGGTTTTGTACACGGGGCTTAACGCCGCGGACACCATTGAGGGTGCCGGCAACAAGAACCACACCAACGGAACGCCGATCTCAATCCTGATCCCGAACCTGGACCGGCATTTTATCCACATTAAGCAGTATCAGGACACCAACCGCACGCCGCGGCCGGGGCACGCTTCGTATGCGTCGTTCGCGAAGTACGGGCCGGACGACGACGCGATCGGTGCGGGGATCTTCAGCGGGCGGTATACTTCGACCATCGTAGCAGCGGGGTTCGTGGCCAAGAAGATCCTGAAGCGTTTCGGGATCGAGGTGTTCTCGTTTATTAAGGAGGCGGCGGGCGTGGCCTGCGGCGAGATGGACTCGAAAACGGTGTTTGAGTACACCGAACGGTATAAGCAGATGCGGCACAATCTGGACCCGTTCTATCAGGAGATTTTCGTCAAGGGGCGACTGACGCCGGAGATGCGGTTTGTGCAGAAGATCGCGGTACTGGCCGAAGTCGAGGGCGAGATCGACGCGATTCGCGGGATGGCGCTGAAGATGTCGCGGGATGAGATTTTGGAGAAATACGGCGTGCATCCGGTGCTGGCCTGCCCGGACCCAAAAGTGGCCGAGGAAATGCTGGTCAAATGCAACGAGATCACCGCTACGGGCGATTCATCCGGCGGGATCGTGGAAGTGCGTGTGACAGGCGTTCCGATCGGGCTGGGCGAACCGGTCTTTTATAAGCTGGACGCGGAACTGGGCCGGATGCTGGGCATTGGCGCGGTTAAGGGCGTGGAAGTCGGCGCCGGGTTCGCCGTGAAGGACATGACCGGGCACCAGAGCAACGACCAGCTGCACAGCGAGGGCGACACCGTCGTATTCGACTCGAACAACGCTGGCGGGATCACGGGTGGGCTGAGCAACGGGCAGGATATCGTCGTGAAGCTGGCCGTGAAGCCAACACCGACGATTGATAAGCCACAGCATACAATTGATAAGTACACGCTGGAGAATACGGACCTGGCGGCAATTACCCGACGCGATCCTACGATCGTCGGACGGATCTGGCCGGTGGCGGAAAACTATACCGCTATGGTGATCCTGGACCACCTGATGGCATACTTGGGCTATGAGCAGTTGAAGGCGAAATTCGCCAAGTAGTTCGTAGTTTCTACGATGCCAAACCGAGTCCGGCATGACGATAAGGGGCAAAAGCAAAAGGGGACACGCTTAAAACCGTGTCCCCTTTTGCTTTATCTTGTTAAGAACCTGAACTTTGGATAAGAAACACTGTTTTAAAGCCAATATTAAGGTTCTCGTGTTCTGGTGTCCATATCAGCCCAAAATGGGTTCGTTTCGTAATTTTCGGTTTTTGAGCCAAAAACGGCCTTATTATTTCCTATTATATGGCAATAACAGGTCATTTTTATCGCTTTAGCATTTTACAATCTTAAGACCTCACCTTATTCAACGCTCAGGTTAGGGGTCCCTTATCGGCGTGATAAGGCGCCAATGGCGTCCGCTTCCGCTTCATCCTGCAAGATAATCGTCGGCTTAACCAAAATCAATAACATCATCTTATCATCAACGACGCTGCGGTTTGAGAACAACCGGCCCAAACCGGGGATTTTGCTGAGAACAGGCACTCCCGATTCGATCTCCCTCATCGCCGTCACGGTCAGGCCGCCCAGCATCAGCGTTCCACGGTCCGGCACGGTTACGCGGGTTTGAACCGAGGACATCTGGGTCGTAGGAAGGGTATAGGTATCTGTTACCGGCTGACCCGTCTGAGTAAAGCCGATCGACGTTCCTTTATCCTGAGCGATCAGATCCATCAAATATGTAATGATTCGAAGAATCACAAACTTTTTATCCGCCGTCAGCACCGGCGTAATGGTCAACTGAATGCCCGTGGTAATGTCCTCAAGTGTGGATTCCCACCAGGCATTGTTTACCGGTGTTCCACCATTACTGCCAACAATTGTTTCAGAGTTAAAGTCACTACCGGTTTTCAGGCGTTTCTCCGTAAAGACCTGCATCGTTGCCGATTCCCCATTGAGCACCATGACCTTAGGCGCCTGAAGTTGCTTGGCGTTACTGTGGGCCTGTGTGGCTCGCAAAAGGAAATCGACCTGAAGATCATCCAAGGATTCATAAGAAAACGGCGCCGTACTCAACGCCGCAGTCGCAAGGCCTCCCAAACTGCCCGGCACTCCCGTATCACTCGGGACGGTATGACCCACCGAATCCTGTTCAATCGCAATACTCCCAAAACCCCCTCCGATCTTCAACTTGCGAATATCAACATCCAATCCAATATCTTCCAAAAAGTTTTCGGTAACCAACAGGAACCGAGCTTCAATCGCAATCTGCTGCCCCAACCCCTCGCGTAATTTATCTAATAGATCGCTAATCTGTTTATGAACATCCGGTGTCTGATAA
>JAGGWF010000068.1 GCA_021157685.1 Planctomycetota bacterium
AACTATCCGCCCATTTGGTTAATGTAGAAGGCCAGCTTTTCTTCGATTTTTATCTGGCGGGTGATGTTGAGGGAGGGGATTATACAAAGATGCACCTGATCGCCGTGCATACATTCTGGAAAGTTGAAAAAACAGAAGACAGGTTCACCTTGGCTATGATGGAACCGGACGAAGTTGGCACACTGCTCAAAGAAAAGCCGGAACTGGTCAAGCACGAACGCTTCGAAAAAGACCATGACCGTGTTATTTTAACCGACACACCGGAAAATCTGCAAAAGTTTTTGATCACAGCGCAGAAATTGAACAAAGAGGTGTTCGGTGAACCGGGAGACTTTGTGCGGATGATGGATTAGAAAAAGCGCCAGCGGCGCAAGCTGCCCGATTACAATGTCGGCGCAGCCATAAAACGCAATCGGGCTCACTTACGCCACCGCGCTGTTGCGATTGCTTGCGGCTTGACCTTTGCTCAAATATAGTCATAATAGCTGGCTATGAACAAGAACACACAACAGCTGATCGAACTGGACAAAAAGTATCTGTGGCATCCGTTCACACAGATGGCGGACTGGTTGGAATCTGACCCGGTTGTTATTGAGTCGGGGGATGGGTTTTACCTGATCGATACCGATGGCAACCGGTATATCGACGGGGTTAGCAGCTTGTGGTGCAATGTGCATGGTCACCGCGTCAAAAAAATCGACGATGCGATTCGGGCGCAGCTTGACAAGATCGCACACAGTACACTTCTTGGATTGGGGCAGACGACCTCGATTGAATTAGCCGAAAAGCTGGTGCAGATCGCCCCGGCGGGGTTGGAGAAGGTCTTTTATTCCGACAGCGGGGCCACGGCGGTCGAGATCGCTATCAAGATGGCGTATCAATACTGGCAGAACATCGGCCAAACGGGCCGGACGAAATTCATCTCTCTCAAAGAGGCCTACCACGGCGATACGATCGGGGCAGTCAGCGTTGGCGGGATGGACCTGTTTCACGGTATCTTTAAGTCGCTGATCTTTGAAACCTATTACGCGCCCAGTCCGCATCCGTATCGATACGACGGCACGCCCGAACAGTGCGCGGCATGTTCGCTGGCGGCGATGGAAGATATTCTCAAGGCCCATTCAAACCAAATCGCCGGGATCGTGGTTGAACCATTGGTGCAGGGTGCGGCGGGGTTGATCGTACACCCAGCCGGATTTCTCAAGGAGGTCGAATCACTCGCACGAAAATATGATACACTGCTGATCGTCGATGAAGTGGCGATGGGGTTTGGCCGGACGGGTAAGATGTTTGCCTGTGAGCATGAGGGTGTGCGGCCGGATCTGATGTGCATCGCCAAGGGCATCAGCGCCGGATATCTGCCGCTGGCGGTGACGCTGACCACGCAGGCGATCTTCGATGCGTTTGCCGTTTCCGGCGACATCCACAAAACCTTCTACCACGGACATACCTATACCGGAAATGCCCTCGGTTGTGCGGCGGCGCTGGCATCGCTGGAGTTGTTCGATGAGAACCGCGTCCTTGAAAGCATGCCGGAAAAGATCGATCTGATTTCGCAATACTTTGTGCGATTTTCAGAACTACCCTTCGTCGGCAATGTCCGCCAGTGCGGCATGGTCGGCGGAATCGAACTGGTCGAAGATAAGGCAACGAAGAAAGTGTTTTCTTCTGATAAAAAGATCGGTGCCAAATGCTGTGCCGCGATGCGGCCAAAAGGTGCGATGATGCGGCCATTGGGTAATGTGATTATTCTGATGCCCGCTGTGGCGATGGACATGGATACACTGACGAAACTGCTGGATATTGTTGAAGACACATTGAAAAAGGACTTACTGACAATAATTACAAGACAAAAAGGTGTCTGATCTGCTCTGTAGAAAAGCTCTTTGACAAGTAAAATGATGGCAATATTGTGGACTTAGGACTTGTAAAGAAATTAGGTTTTATTTTGGGCGAGCGAGGACACCGCTGGCAAGGAAGCGATATCGCAGGCCTACTGGTGGGTAGGTCAAGTTTTGATGACGCCGCCAGCCGATGCCGCAGCCGTCCAAAAATGAAAGATAATTTTTTTACAGGTCCTTAGTACGAGCAACAGCATTTCGCGACAGTGCGACCAATACCGGCGTGCTTTTAATGCACGGCCAAAGTTGCGTTTGATTATACTGAAAACGGTTTCAACCTGCCATCGCTGGCCGTAATTTTCTGTGTCAAAATCAGTTCGCATCTCTCTGCGATATTTTGTTTTTGGCAGTTTATATATTGGTTGCCGTGTTTGGCCGGTTTACGAAACCCACCAATATCGAAAAAACTTGACAGTTATTGTCCCTGTGCATAGCATGGTGAAACCGTTTATCTGAAAAGTTTACCGCCGTTTTAAAAGGAGATTATCGTGATGGCACATACCAACTATAAGGTTATTGCCGCGTTGAGTATCTGGTTGGCACTTTTAACTGCTAAAAGCTTCCCTGTCACCGAACAAAAATTTATACAGGACCGTTTTGTCATTAGCTTCTGGGTTGATCCTGAGTTCGGAAGCGACCCGGATGCCCGTTACCGCGAAGTGGCTGAGGCAAACTTCAATCTTGTGTTAAGCGCTTTCAATGCGCGAACCCCCGAGCAGACAAAAACGGTGCTCGATCTTTGTCAAAAGTATGACATGAAAGCGATCATCCGGGCGCGCCAGCCGAACCTAGCTGATACGGACCCATACATTGCCAATCCTAACGACAGGATCATTTCTGCCGATAATCTGCCCGAACATCCCGCATGTTGGGGCTATCTTGTAAAAGATGAGCCGCAGGTTCATGAGTTTCTGGAATTGAAAAAGAGAGTTGATGTAATTCACGAAAAACATCCTGGAGAAATTGCACTCGTTAACCTGTTTCCCGGCAATAACCAGGAAACAACATGGGGAGCAGACAGCTACTATGATTACCTGGACCGTGCCGCACAAGAGCTCAATCAGAGTGTTCTGTGCATGGACCATTATCCGGTGATGAAGCCCGACGAAGACACACGCGAAGAATACCTGTTTAATCTTGACATGATGCGACAGGTATCCCAAAAGCATAACATTCCCTTCTGGAACTTCTTCAATTGCATGCCGTTTTCAAAACACCTCACACCGACCGAGGCCCAGTTAAACTGGCAAATCTACTCATCTCTGGCATATGGTGCCAAAGGAGTTTTATATTTCTGTTATTGGACACCGATTAGTTCGGTGTTGAACAGGGGCTATGCAATTATTCGGCCTGATGGAACTCGCACACCTCAATATGAACAGGCCAAGCGAATCAATGCGAAGCTTAAAAAGCTGGGGCCGACACTGATGCAGCTGACCAGTTCTGGCGTCATCCGAATTAAGCCCGGGGTTGATGTCGATCTCTTGCTTAAGGACTCGCCGATTAAAAAATTCATCCCGGATGAAGTTAACGACTATCTCATTGGTGTGTTCAAGCATTCAGACGGACGCATGGCAATACTGCTAAACAACTACAGTTATTCTTATATTACCTGCCCTACAGTAGCATTGGCTGTTGAGATGTCAAAAGCTGTAGAGGTTTGCCAGAAAACAGGGCAGGAGATTTCTGTGAGAGACGACAATCCCGGTGCTGAGGGCTTCCAAATATCCCTGCAGCCCGGAAGCGGTCGATTATTCCTGTTACCCTCTACTTTCTAAAAAAGCGTTTTCTTAAAGGTAACCCAAATTTTAATCCGGGATAATTTAAGGGGTCAGGGTCAGACACCTTGAAATTTCTACTATGCTAAATTTAAATCTACCAAAGAAGAATGGGTTGTTTATTACCGGGACCGATACCGGCGTGGGTAAGACGCTTGTTGCCGGCGGGATCGCGGCGGTGCTGCGGCGGCAGGGGCTTAAGGTCGGCGTGTTCAAGCCGATCGCTTCGGGTTGTCGTAATGACGGGGTTTTGATCAGCGATGACACGGAGTTTCTGGCATTGTGCGCGGATGCGGATTATTCCCTGTCGGTCATTACGCCGGTAACATACAAGACACCCGCCGCACCGGTCACCTGTGTGCAGATCGAGGGACGGCCGATTGACTATGAAGAGATCGTTGCCGCATACACTTATCTGTGCGAAAATACCGATGTGGTCATTGTCGAGGGCATCGGCGGGGCGATGGTGCCGATTGATGCCGAGCATACGGTTCTGGATCTGGCGGTTGAGTTTAACCTGCCGACGGTGGTTGTCGCACGCTCAAACTTAGGAACAATCAACCATAGTTTGTTGACGATCGAGGCGGTGCGGAATGCCGGTTTACCCGTTGCAGGACTGGTTATCAACGGCTATAATGCATTTGAGGCGGATACCGCCGAGGAAACCTCGCCGGAGGTGATTTGCGGATTCAGCGATACGAATCTGCTTTCGATTGTGCCGTTTGACGAAGAATCCAGCGTTGAAGAAGGCTGGCTTGGCGAAGGAACCATAGAAACCCTGGGCTTTTGCGACTGGAAAGCCCTTACCGAGTTTTAGAAAGACACGCTTACTGATTTTACCATGAAGTTAATGAAGGCCATGAAGAAAAAGACATATAAAAAAACTTCATGTCCTTCATGGTTATACTCTTTTGTAAGGATTCGTTATTATGCCGACTAAACAGGCGGACACACGGCGGTATTTAGTGCCGATTAATACTGCTTCAACGCAGCAGTTGTTTACGGACTGTCTGGTCATCGGAGCCGGGATCGCGGGCTTGCGGGCCGCGCTGGAAGCGGCGCAGGACTGCAATGTAACGCTTCTCTGCAAGGGGACGCTTTCCGACAGTAACACTTGGAACGCCCAAGGCGGTGTTGCTTCGGTACTCGCCAAGACCGACAGCTTCGAAGCGCATATTGCCGACACGCTCAAAACCGGTGGCGGCATTGCCGACACGGCGGTGGTTGAACGGGTGATCAAAGAAGGCCCGGCTCTGGTTAGGCAGTTGGATGAATGGGGGACGAGTTTTGACCGGGTGGACGGGCAGATCGATATTACGCGGGAAGGCGGTCATTGCCATGCTCGTATTGCCCATGCTCACGGTGATTCAACGGGACGAGGAATCGCTGAATCGTTGATTCGCCGCGTGCGCGAAGTATCCACAATCAATATCGTCGAGAATTTCTATGCCATCGACCTGTTGACCGACAAGAAAAACGAGTGCATTGGCGTCATCGGACAGCGGCCCAGCGGCAGTTTGCAGATCATCTGGGCGGGTGCGACGCTGTTGGCGACCGGCGGGGCGGGTCGGCTGTATCGCGAAACGACCAATCCCGAATGTGCGACCGCGGATGGGCTAGGCATGGCCTGGCGGGCTGGGGCGGTGTTGCGGGATATGGAGTTTATGCAGTTTCACCCGACGACGCTGTATATCGCCGGGGCCTCGCGGGCACTGGTTACCGAGACGCTTCGCGGCGAGGGGGCGATTTTGCGGGACGGCGACGGCGAGCCGTTTATGAAAGAATACGACCCAGCGGGTGAACTCGCTCCGCGCGATGTGGTCAGCCGGGCGATTCTGGACCGGATGCTCAAGACCGGCGCCACGCATGTGTATCTGGATATTTGCCATTTTGATAAGCGCCATTTCCAGCGGCGGTTTCCGCTGATTAGCGAACTGTGTGAAAGTTTTGATATCGATGTTTCTAAGGATCTGATCCCCGTTCGGCCCAGCGCCCATTACATGATCGGCGGCGTCAAGGCCGACAAAGATGCGGCAACCAATATCGGCCGGCTGTTTGTCTGCGGCGAGGTCGCTTCCACCGGTCTGCACGGGGCGAACCGGCTGGGCAGTAACTCATTGCTGGAGGGATTGGTATTCGGCAAGATCGCCGGTCAGTCGGCCGTATCGATTGTTAACGGCGCCAAGCCCCAGTATTATCCAATGGAAGTGGCCGTGCCGCCGTCGGATCGCAGCCGGCTGGACGCTGAAGATGTGCGAAACTCATTGCGGGCGTTGATGTGGCGCAATGTCGGCATTACCCGGCAACAAACACCGCTGAACGAAGCTGCCGAGATTATCACATTCTGGCAGCGCTATGTGATGGACAAGGTCTTTACTGCCCCCTTC
Organism: Planctomycetota bacterium; assembly: GCA_021157685.1. Lineage (GTDB taxonomy): Bacteria > Planctomycetota > Phycisphaerae > Sedimentisphaerales > Anaerohalosphaeraceae > 4572-13. Next base: position 6,067 of record JAGGWF010000068.1, read on the forward strand.
GGCTGGGAGTGCCAGAACATGCTGACCGTAGCACGGCTGATGGCCCACGCCGCCAACGAAAGAAAAGAATCCCGCGGCGTCCACTACCGACAGGACTACAAAGAACGAGACAACAAAAACTTCGCCAAACACATCGAACTCAAGAGGGAATGAACCGCTAGGCCTTAAACAAGCGTAGACAGAAGCGACGGGTGGCCGGGGTGTTTCAATTGAAGATTGATTTCTCTGGGTGGCACGGTCAAGCTGTGCTTGGCCGTGGGGATTACGGTTGGGGCGAGAGATTATACTGCCCTTACAGGGCGAGTGGGATCGGAGACCCAGAGCAACGCTCTGGGTTATAGTACGCTATGCTGGGAACGCGACCGTCTCGGTCGCACTTATTTCATTGCCGGCGGGACGCCCGCGTTCCCAGTTACACCGGCGATACGCAGAAGACATAGATCAGCGGTTCGGTGCTGGTGTTCAGGATATTGTGTTGGGTCTGCGGGGGGATGTAGCACACCTTGCCGACACCGACGGGGACTTCTTCTTCGCCGATGATGGCGGTTCCGCAGCCGGATAAAAACACAAGCTGTTCTTCCTTGTCCTCGGTGCTGTGTACGCCACAATTGGTGCTGGGTTCCAGATAGACCCGGTTGGACTTCATGCCGTGCGTTGTTGGGACGCCGGGGTGTTTCAATTGAAGATTGATTTCTCTGGGTGGCACGGTCAAGCTGTGCTTGGCTGTGGGGATTACGGTTGGGGCGAGAGATTATACTGCCCTACAGGGCGAGTTTGACGAGGGGAACCGAAGACCTCCCGGCGCGCCGGGATTCCCTGGGCTAAGGGGGGTTTTGGGATGACTTCTAGTTGATTCTTCGCAGGATGGTATATTCGGGCAGGTCTTCGGTTATGAGGATGTACTGGCTGTTATTGGCAAAATCGAGGCATTTCCCTTTGGAGTCGGTGAGCGGATCGGTTAAGGTGACGGTTGACAGGGAGCCATCGGGTTTGAGGACTTCCAGTGTGTCACCGGTATGTATTTTGTTGCGGACTTCGATGGTCGAAACCCCGCCGTCGCACTTAATAACATTACCCACAAAGATCGATTCGGCGCCGGATAAGCTCTTGCCGACGGAGTAGTCATCCGGCTTGACGGTGCCTTTAGTAAATCCCGTCGAATAGCCGCGGTTGGGAATCCGGCTCAGCAGTTTCAATCCTTCTTCGGCGGTGAATTGCTTTCCATCAATCACCTGCCGATAGAACGAGATTACCGAGGCCAGATAATGGACGGTTTTCATCCGACCTTCGATCTTGAATGAGTTTACGCCCGCCGCGGCCATCGCGGGCAGATACTCAAACAGGGCCAGTTCCTTGCTGTTGAAGAAATATAACCCCCGTTTGTCTTCGAAGACGGGCATGTATTCGCCGGGGCGTTGTTCTTCCACGAGCGAATACTTCCAGCGGCAGGGGTGCTTGCACTCGCCGCGGTTGGCCCGAAAGCCGGTCAGATAATCGCTGATCGCGCAGCGGCCGGAATAGCTGAAACACACCGCACCATGAACAAAGACCTCCGTTTCGATCTGGCTGCTCACATTGAACTGAATGTCCTGAATCTGCTCCAGCGAAAGTTCGCGTGCCAGATTCACTCGTTTGGCACCGAGTTCTTTATAGGCCAGTACGGTTTGCGAGCTGGTGGTGTTGGCTTGTGTGCTGATGTGCAGGGCGGCCTTGAGGTTCAGCTTTTTCAGTTCAGCCAAGACACCCATGTCCGCGACGATAAACGCATCGGCCCCCATCTCGTCTAATTGCTGTGCCAGTGTTGTCAGTTTGTCATATTCATCGCTGAACGGATAGATATTCAGTGCCACATAACCCTTTTTGCCGCGTTCGTGCAGATAATTCAGTCCGGCCTGCGCATCATCCAGAGTAAAATTACCCGCAAAGCTCCGCAACGAGCCGAACTCGGCGCCAAAATACACAGCATCCGCCCCATAGGCAACGGCCCACTTAAGTTTCTCCAGCGTCCCCGCCGGAGCCAATAATTCTGGTTTTGTTAATTTGCTCATGGATTACTCGAAAGTTTCAATAATTCTTCATGGTAAAATAATCTGTGAAAATCCTGTGTTTATCTGTGGCTAAACAATCCCCGCTATTTCACCCGTTTCTGGACGCTTTTGGCGTGGGCGTCGAGGCCTTCGGTTAGGGCCAGTCGGACGATTGTCTCAGCGGCATCGGTCAGCTGTTGTTGTGTGTATTCAATGATGCTGGTCGATTTAACGAAGTCGTTACTCGTTACCGCGCTGAAGTATTTGCTGGTTTGTCGCGTTGGCAGGGTGTGGCTGGGGCCGGCGTAGTAGTCGCCCACGGCCACCGGCGTATAGGGGCCGATGAAGATCGCGCCGGCATTGATAAGCTTTTCGGAGAACGCCTTGCTTTCGCCTGCGCACTGAACCTGCAGGTGTTCGGCGGCGAAGTCATTGGCCCAGTCGATCACTGCGTCCATGCTCTCGCATACCACAATACCACTGTAAGCCAGCAGGCATTTTTCCGTGGCCTCAGCCCGATCGAGCTGGGCGCATTGGGTTTCCAGTTCCGCTAATACTTTCTGTGCAAAGTTGGCGCTGTCGGTTACCACGATGCCCGCACCGGGGTCGTGTTCGGCCTGGCTGAGCATATCAGCGGCGACCCATGTGGGGTTGGCTCGGTCATTGGCGACGATCAGCACATCGCTCGGTCCGGCGAACGAATCCATATCCACCAGCCCGAAGCATTCCTTTTTGGCGAGTTGGACCACATCATGTCCGGGGCCGACGATCTTATCGACCTTGGTGATGGTTTCGGTTCCCCATGCCAATGCCGCAACGGCCTGCGCACCGCCGAGCCGATAGACTTCTGTGATACCCAATTCATAACATAAACCGAGAATTACCGGGTGGATACTGCCTTCGTATCGCGGCGGACTTAACACGACGATGTCTTTAACGCCGGCGACCTGTGCGGGCACAGCGGTCATAATGACCGTGCTGGGCAGGGGGGCGCTGGCACCGGGGATACAGCACGCTACTCGTTTGAGCGGGGTATAGCGGATGCCCGGATGTGTATTCTTGGTGCCGATGAATATTTCGGACTGATAGCTTCGCACATTGGCGATGGATTTACGAAGCGACTTTAGCAACGCCGCATCCAGCGATTCGTGAGCGGTTTTTAAGTCCTCAGCTGATACACGAAACTCGCCCGCTGTTAGTTTCACGGCGTCAAACTTTTCCGTATATTTAGCCACGGCCGCATCGCCGCGCTGTGCGATGTCGGCAACGATCTTCCGCACCGTCTCAGCAAAATCACCATTACTTTTGAGGTATTCGGCCATCGAGTGCTCGGTCCGCAGCCGCCGCATACGATCACTGTCGATCTCGCTTGCCTGAATCAATAATTCATCAAATTTCGTTGCCAATTCCAACCTCTAATAATCTGTGTTAATCCGTTGTTTCCGTGGTTTATATATTGTAATCTCTGTGTCCTGTAGCGAAACCCTACGGCGTAAAGTTGCCGTGCGTATAGGTTCGGTTGGCTCGCCGCAGCAGCATATAGGTTTTCCCCTTGTACTCCGTGACCAACCCGGAGATGCTGTACCGT
>JAGGWF010000211.1 GCA_021157685.1 Planctomycetota bacterium
TCACAGTTACATTCCTTTCATTTTAATGGTGAGTAAATATTTTTTGCGAAAATCGGGCTCAGTGTAGCTATTCCAGCGTGGTTTTCAATCTTTTTATAGGGTTTTTAGGCGATTACTTTCAATTGTTAATATAGAGAATTGAATATCGGAGCCGCGACAGTAATGGAGCGGGTTGTTATTGCGGTTTGGAAGTAACTTAGGTGTGATAATCGGCGTTAATATGCACATATTCCCTGCTGAGGTCGCAGCCATAGCAAAAATCCTGATATTTGCCGATATTCAGGTCCACAGTGATGGTGTGTTTCTTTTGCGAGATGATTTTGGAGGCCGCTTTGGCGTCAAAATGGGTCGGTTTTCCATTGCGAAAGACAAACAGGTCGCCGATTTTGCAGGAAAGCTTAGCCGGATCGAGCGTTACGCCGCAGGAACCAACCGCAACCACGATTCGGCCCCAGTTGGGGTCGCCGCCGTGAACGGCGCATTTGACGAGGTCGTAGTCAGCGATCGCGCGGGCGGCTTTGAAGGCATCGTCTTTTCGGGCGGCCCCTTTGACGACGACCTTAAACATCCGCGTGGCCCCTTCGGCGTCCAGAGCCATCTGTTTGGCCAAATCACCGCAAACATCCGACAATGCCGCAGAGAATTTCTGATATGCTGCATCCTGCTTCATGATGGTTTTGTTTTCAGCCAGCCCGGAGGCCAGGATCATTGCGGTGTCATTGGTGCTTTGGTGGCCGTCGATTGTTAGATGGTTCAGGGAGACGCCGATGGCATTTTTGAATGCTTTGCTCAAAAGCGGCCGACTGATCGCAGCGTCTGTTGTAACCATGCAGATCGTCGTGGCCATATTGGGGCCGATCATGCCCGCTCCCTTGGCGGTGGCCGCAATGGTGATGGTTTTTCTGGCGATATTGATGGTTTCAATCGCCTGTTTGGCACGGGTGTCGGTGGTCATCATGGCTTTGGCAAAGTTCAACCCCGCGGTCTGGCTATCGCTGAGCGATCCGGCCGCAGTGGCAATGCCGGCCGTGATCTTAGTGATTGGAAGTTGATGGCCGATAATTCCGGTTGATGCGATAAGCACCTTTTCCGCATCAATTTGCAATTCCTTGCCAACCTTACCGCACATGATCTTTGCGGCGGCTAACCCTTTGTTGCCGGTGCAGGCATTGGCGTTGCCGCTGTTGATGACGGCGGCGTAAACGGGATCACTCCGGCTATGCTCGCGGCACACCGTTACCGGTGCCGCCTCAATCGCATTGGTCGTAAAAACCGCCGCCGCCTTGGCCCCGGTCGGGCAGTAAAGCAAGGCCAAATCCGGCTTACCGGACTGCTTAACCCCACAATGTAACCCCGCCGCCACAAATCCATTGGGTGCTGTAATCGTTCTATTTGGCATTGATTATCTCCAGATAAAGAAGAGAAGCCGTTCATACAGTTTTCACTATATTTTTTCAATTCATAGAACCGAAGGTTCGTCATACAATAGCCGGAGGTGAAACCCCCGGTTGAGAGTGCCTAACCACCTAAAGCCCCAACGGGGCGATATATTTTGTTACCCTCCTGTCCGATCTTCCTTAACAATATTTCTGAGGATGCAGGTTGTCTTTAATCCAGAAGCCGACGACATTTACATTCGGATAGGCCTCTTTCAGAAAAATAATTGCTTTTTTAAGCTGTTCTTTTTGGGTGTCGTCATCGACCGGGTTTCCGGCACAATCCGGGTGGGCGCAAACGGCGATGTTACAACTGCCGTGGTGGTTGACTGAGATATCGACTCGGGTCATGATCGATTTGAGCATCGCTGGGTCGGTCGTTTCATCAAAAAAACGCACCGGCCCCGGCTCGGTAATGCTGTCAACGAATTCGGCTTTGAAGTAATCCTGAAGAAACGGGATCACCGGCAACTGGACTCGTCCGTCCATACAATTTATCGTGGTACAAAAGCTCATAATTTTATCCTTTATAGAGAGAGATATTTCTGATAGACAATTATACTGAAATCGAAAGAAATGTGAAGATGCTTTTTCCAAAAACCACGAACCACGATTTTCACGAATTATAAGGTACGAAAATAAATCCGCGAAAACCCGCGAAATCCGTGGTTTTTTCGTGTCCATTCGTGTGCATTCGTGGTTCCCTTTAGCGTAAACGGACATGAAATCCACAGGAGCAATAAGGAGGCTTATGACAACCCAACAGCACAGTCCGCAGATTGCGTTATGGCTCAAACTCATCCGCGCCGACGGGATTGGTCCGACGCTTTTTAAACGATTGTTGGACTATTTTGACGGTGTGGAACGCATTTTTACCGCTTCGGTGGCGGAATTGATGAAGGTCGAGGGCATTGGCAACAAGACCGCCGAGAGTATTGCCCGAACCCGCGACGCGTTTGATGTAGAGGCCGAACTTGCTCTGGCGGACAAACTTGGCGTTTGGGTCATCCATTTACGCGACGAGCGGTATCCGCCGGCGTTGAAAGCGATTTATGACCCGCCGCCGGTGCTGTATGTCAAGGGTACGCTCACCCGTGCGGATAATTTAGCGATGGCGATTGTCGGCTGCCGCCGGTGCAGTCATTACGGCACTGAGCAGGCCAACCGTTTTTCGCATTTGCTCGCTTCGGCGGGGTTTACGATTGTCAGCGGCTTAGCTCGCGGCATTGATACCGCCGCCCATCGGGGGGCGTTGGCCGCTAAAGGACGGACCATTGCCGTGCAGGGTTGCGGCTTGTCGAATATCTTCCCGCCGGAGAACGAAAAGTTGTTTGAGCAGATCACTGAAAACGGTGCGGTCATTAGTGAACTGCCATTGAACTATGAGCCGCTGGCGGAAAACTTCCCCGGCCGCAACCGCATTATCGCCGGTCTGTCGATGGGGGTGCTGGTGGTCGAGGCGACCTACCGCAGCGGGGCGTTGATCTCCGCACAGGCGGCGACCGATAACAATCGCGAGGTGATGGCGGTTCCGGGAAGGATTGATTCGCCGTGCAGTTTGGGTTGTCATAAACTGCTCAAGCAGGGCGCTCGTTTGATTGACGGTATTGACGAGATTATGGATGCGCTGGGCTATGTTGGTGACGGCCTGAAAATGCATGCGGACGCCGCCGCGACCGAAGCCGAACAGAATGCCCAAGGGACACTGTTTGACCTGTCCCGGCTGAATCTGACGGACGCCGAAACCGCGATTTTAGGGAAGCTAAACTCCGAGCCGGTGCATGTGGAGGAGTTAATAGAACAGACACAGCTTTCCGCGGCCAAGGTTCATTCGGCTGCGATTAGTTTGCAACTCAAGGGGTTGGTCAAGCAGTTACCGGGAAATATGCTCGTCAAACGGCGAAGTTCTTAGTGAAATATATCACAGCCGGGTAGGGCGGGCAAAAATTCGTAGAATGGGCTATGCCCACGCGGTTTTCTGAAATGTTACAGGATGTTACAGGTTTGCTGGATGCAGTTCAGAATCGTGTGCATATTGTCTGGCTCTGTCACCACGGAGTCGAAACCCTGTTGTTGCAGGGCAGCGGATTCTTTGGGGCCGAGACCGCCGGCCAGGGCGATGAGCGTGCAGTCGGTAAGCTCTTCGCAGTCGCGGACATACCCGCATAAGCTGCCGGAGTCGATATCGCTGCTCATCAGATCGATCAGGATGACATTGGGGGAGAACTTCAGAGCCGTCAGGCCCGCATCAAAGCTGTTGTGGGCACATTGAATCTCAAAGCTGCCTTGAGTGCGGAGTTGCTCGGAAAATCGCTGGGCGTATTCGGCCCGGCTGTCAATAATAAGAATGCGAAGTTTGCCCTTTTCCAGCTCACCGGTCGGGATGTCGTGGGCCTTCATAAAGCGGATCAGTTCGGTCTGGGGGATTCGTCGGTCTTTAGAACCCGGGATTCGGTATCCGCCAAGCCGGCCGCTGTCGAACCATTTTGTAACCGTGCGCGGGGCGACATTGCAAAGTGTGGCGACCTGTCCGGTTGTAAAAACATCTTTTTTTCGCATTTCTGTATCCACTCCAAAAGCGGCACGAGGCCGAATTTTTCGTATATCCATTGTTATCATACCATAGCCGGATCCTGCTGCCGACACCTGTTGCATCGGTTCAGGGGCATCGCGAAATAACTAACAGAGGGGGAAAAGGGCGAATTTTACGGAAAAAATGATAATTGATGGCGAGACTTGTCCGATAAAAATGTCTTATTCTGCGCGTGCGTTTGGGGGGACATCTTCCTTTAGCCTGCGGCCATGGGCCGTGATGCCTCTGGCCGCAGTCGTTTTTAACTTGCTTAACTCTGACGACCATGCAAACCGCATGGGTCACTATTGATCTGAGCATTTTGTAACGCGCGGATGGATGCCGGCAAAACGGGCAATTTCTTCCGGGAAATTGACATGCTCTGGCAATTTACCCAAACTGTTATTCCGCCAAGTCTGCCATTCTTTTTTAACTTGGTTAAAGCGGATAGAATCGCCGCTGGTTTTATAGATCACATTATCCTCCACCAAAAATCCCATACTGCCTTGATCAAAGAAAATGCCGTTGTTTGGTGCCGTTCCATGCGCATCGGTTGAACGATGGATATTGTAAATATGATTGCCGCGAAGAATTGAACCCGGTTGCAGCCCTAAGGTATAAATTCCGCCACCGTCATACAATTTGGTCATGATATCATGTATGTGGTTATATTCTACACGACAGTGTTTTTGGCTAGTGGGACTGGTGTTCCAGCGGAAACCCACTGAAATGCCGGTGTAAGGCATGTTACAGACATGATTGTGTTGAAAACGGGTATTGGCTGAGAACGCAGCAAATAATCCCACACAGCCAAAATTTTCAGCCGCACAATGATGAAGATAGCAATTTGATACTTCATTGTCTGTTGGCACATCATGAAGGTCATCCCAGTCATTACTTAATCTGGGGATTGGTGATTTGTTCGGCAGGCCAATATGAATACCATTTCCGCCAACATCTCCAACTTCACATGCTACTATTCTGTTCCGTCGCGTTCCAGCCGAAAGTCCGATTGCAGATGGGCCGATATGAACAAACTGACAATGCTTAAATATGCAGTCTTCGGCATAACTAAGTTTAACAGCAGCGGGCAAGAAATATTCCAATGAACCATAAGATGTGTCATTATAGCCCGCTTGGATGCCGGCATATCCTCTATCCGGCAACAACCAGGCCGCATGTTCAAAAACCAAGCCCTGAAAACAAATGTTTCGTACAGGATTTTTGCGTGATCCTTGGATATTCAGTAATTCCGGTATAGAGGGTGCGATAAATTGCATCTGATCTGGATTTTCATTTTTTGCCGCCTTGTATGTTAGTACGCCTGATTTTCGATCAAGATGCCATTGTCCGGGTTTCGTGAGAAAAGCAGGGTCGTTTTCAAGATAGGCATATTTCCCAGGTAATGCCGTAGTTTGACGGTGTCCCACCCAACCTAAGGGCGTTTTGCAGGTAACGGTTTTATCCTGAGAAGAGGCAATGACAGATCGAGCAATCGACCAATTTTGTATGACGATAAGCTCCACATCTCTGTTGCCAAGATTGATCGGCAATTCTCGGTCAAACTCTATTTCCTTAACATCCTCTGATACATTTTTAATTTGTAACAAATCGCCGGAAGGGAATTGCCCTCGTTCCAGACGATTCCCGTCGACATACAATTGGCGAAAATACCACCTTCCTTTTTTAACTTCAGGTAGCACAGTGGCCCAGGTATTGTTCTTACTTTTCGTCCAACCTGAAATTATATGTCCGCCTGATAGTCGCGGTATTTCATTTGGATAGGCGGCATAGGTAATGCATGCCCTGTGGGAGCCTGAATCCGCCGAGGTTAAAAGTAGTGGTTGGATTAATTCGTAACGACCTCCGCGGATTAGAACTGTAACAGGTTGGTCAGGACTGGTTTCGATTTTCTTCCGGACAGCAACTTGGGCTCTTTGAATTGTGGCAAAGGGTTTCTCGAGGGTTCCCGGATCTGCATCTTTACCGTTGGTGGCTACAAAGAAGTCACCATTATTTCCACTGTCGGCAACGGAAGCATTTGTTTGTGCAGAAAAGAAAAAAAACAAGATAAATGTAATTACGGCAAGTTCCCTGGCGCACTTGGCGGCGGTTGATGTGAGTGTCGTATCCTTTGTCGCCATGCCGCCTTTGCCCTTTTTGCCCCGAAAGTTCTCAGCCGTGAGAGAGCGTGATTCAGCTTGGCTCATTTTGAAAATATTGGATAAATTTAAGTCTGTCATCATCTACTCCTATATTAAAAGTCTGTTTGCATCTTTGTTTATTTTTAGGCTTAAGGGAATGTAAGGCTCTTGTATAGCCGAGACCGCCCCGGCTGTCAATATTTGCTCCTTTCCTGTCGTCTTTTTGGGGTATCGGCCTTGGGTTTTGGGCTTATTAATGACGATGTGCTGAAAACTGTCACTCACGCCAATAAGCCGTTAGGAGCATTGCCAGCCAGCATTCGTATGAGTCAGAACGGTCTTTCCCTTGATTGGGTGCGTGGTGCCCAGGTGGGCGAAAGTGCCTTTGAGCGGTTCGGGTAAATTTATTTCTGCCGTTAGCGAATCGGCTCCTTTTTTAAGATTGACAGAAATGATCCCGGCGGGGTGTGTTATTTGGCCTTCGGCGAAGCTCAGCGGTCCCAATTGGGGGGTGATTGTTAATGACTTAAAACCGGGGGATGCGGGTCTGATCCCGAGGAAGGTTGCGAAGAAATGATATAAGATGTGTGTGCCCCAACCGTGGCAATCAGATCGTGTGGGCAAAGGATTTTCGTAGATTGTCTTAAAGCCATTTTCTTGCAAGTCGAACCAGGGCTGTAATCTTTCAAAGATGATGTCGGATCGTCCGAGCTTGTGGCAACATTCAAACAGATAATGAGAAAAGTACATCGTTGCTCTGGCCAGGTCGTTGTTTGTAAAGAGTCCTTCTTTTACTTTCGCGAGTTTTTGAGGGTCTAAATAATTACTCAGCACAGCATAGCACTGCGCGTGCTCGGAAAAAGATGTTTTTTCAATATCATCCGCAAAGAGGCCCTTTTCTTCCACCCAAAAAGTATCGGTCAGGCATCCCGCGAGTTTTTCTGCTTCACAGAGAGCCGACTGGGCGATGCTTTGGTTATTGAAGATCATTTCCAGTTCGGCATACAATCTTAATGTCAGCACAAATTGCCAGTTGAAAATGCTGTTGGCTTCCGTCCCGGTGTCGGGGATCCCATATTTATCCCAGGTGGGGACCCAGTCAATGAAATTAAAATTACCCCATTCACGCTTGTCGCAGGGTTCGATCAGCCCGTCGTTATTTTTTCTTTCCAGGAAGTACTCGATGACCTGACGGACGCCGGGTAAGCGGTCTTCGACGAAGCAGAGATCGGTCTTCCAGTGAGCAAAATCGTGAACCATCGCTATCCAGACTAAGGAGAAAGAGGGAATCCGATGGACGCCTCGGTACGGATAACATGCGTAGGTTAATCCGCCCCCGTTTCTGGAAGCATCAAACATCGTAATGGCTTTTCGCACCAACCGGTCATCATTGGTTGTGACATAGTTGGCCAGGGCGGTCAATCTCGCGTCGCCGGCATACATCAGCTGTTCATAAAAAGGGCAGTCAACAAATGTTTCGTGACAGCAGCATTGAAGGGTTTTGTGGGCGATGGAGGCGATCTCCTGCAAACGGGGATCACTGGAGCTGAATGTCGAACTGATATCCAGGGGATAGCGAGTTTCGAGAAGCTTGAGTTCTTTAATCACAAGTGGTTCCTGTTCCGTTTTGACCAGAATTTCGATGAACTTTCCGGATCTCCACCAGAGCGGTTCGAAGACGAAATCCGATGCCCCGTTGGGCCTGAAGGTCGAACCAATTGATAATTGAAAATACTTGTCATCGATTTCGTCGCGGTTTCCTTTACTGTACCGAAAGTGTTCGCTGCCTTCCGATGTATTGTCGCTGTACAACGACTCGGACCAATTGATCTTGATGGTACTGCCGTCGCCTTGCGAGGTGGTCAATTGTAAATAGGCGCAGTAATAGTCTTGAAGATCAATGATCACTCTTTTGCAGCAATTTGGTGCGATTTCAACGGACCTGTCGCCGGTCAAAATGTTCCAGTTGTTATGTTCATTCGGCAGGTCGTCGGTTCTGTCTATTTTGATGCTCGCCGCGTCAAGATCGGACGGGTCCGCAGAAGGGTCAAACGGCAGGTTTGCAACAAATCGAACGCATCCGGTTTTTAAGCGATTGTTTATCATCGGCGGAAGAAGTCGCGGCTTTAGTATGTGCGAACTGTCGGAAAGAGAGCTTGCTTTACAGAGTGTATCAGCCGTTTTCCATGGCGTTCCTTTTCCGAAAACAAACTCCGGATCGTACGCATGCGCATCGATCGTTTCGGTGGCTCCGATTCCAAAAGCAAAATCGGCTTTTTGAAATCGATGGCCTCCAATTATTTTGGATACCCATTCGGATGTGCCGGTACCAAAGCCGGTGGCATGGGATCTCTGCTGCGGAGAAAGAAGGAAGCCCGGATGAACCGTGAGTTGGTTCTTATAGGCCAGGTCTCCAAGACTCCAGACTTTTGCGGCGAAACAATGCTCTCCTGCTTCAAGGTCAAGGTCGTATGTTTCGTAAAACCAGTTTTTCGCGTCCCCGCACTCACTGCCTCTGCCGATCTTTTCACCGTCCAAATAGAGCTCATATCGTTCATCAGCCGTTACATGGATTCGTGACTTCGTGTGTGCATCCAGCTTGAACCTTTTGAAATAGGCCGTCACAAAAGGGGCTTCGGACGCATCCGGACATGCGATCCAGTCACATGGCCAATTATTTTCAGATTTATTGGAAGAACCACTCTTGTAAGGGTCCTTGTCGATCAGGGCTTGTTTATATTCCATGGATTAAGACTTTAGGTCACTCTAATGATTCATTTTGGCGGTTAAGTAAGTCAATAATTGCCTATTCTAACAGGATTTTTTGTCTTTGCAAGGGGCTTGTGTGGCGGAAAAACGCCAAGGACAGGCGCCAGCCAGATCCTAACTTGCCCTAGAAATCACAGGGCAAGAAGAGCTGGCCGACGCCTCTTTTTTTGATCTTGGCTATTATGAAGTCGGCGCATTGATCATATGGATATCGTGCTGCGGGAACGGAATCGTCAGGCCGTTGGCTTCCAGAGCATACTTGACCTTCTCGGTTGTCCCAAAATATACATCCCAGTAGTCGGTGACCTTGCACCACGGACGGACGACATAGTTGACACTGCTGTCGGCCAGTTCCGAAACACCTACGAAAGGAGCGGGGTTGTCTAATACGAGCGGGTCAGATGTAAGCACTTCCAACATAATCTCTTTGGCTTTTTTGATGTCATCCTCATACGAAACACCAATGACCAGATCGACGCGGCGGGTTCCATTGACAGTGTAGTTGATGATATTGCCGCCAGTTGCTTGTGCGTTCGGAATGATAATTTTGAGATTTTCCGGGCTGCAGATAATGGTATGAAATATCTCTATTTCCCTAACCACGCCAATTGTGCCGGAAATCTCGACGAGGTCCCCGACCTTGAAGGGCTTGAAGATAATCATCAGCACACCCGCAGCGAAATTGGACAGCGATCCCTGTAATGCCAGGCCTAGCGCAAGGCCGGCGGCACCAATGACAGCGACAAACGATGCTGTCGGAATTCCAAGCGCCCCAAGTGCCGTAATAATGACCATTCCCAGTATACCGACATAAAACAAGTTCTTTACAAATTTGCACAGGGTCGTATCGACCTTCCCTTTTTGCATGGCTTTATAAATTAATGTGCTAACCAACTTGGCCAGAAACTTGCCAATGAAAAAGACCGCTGCCGCTGCGAGCAGATTCAATAGCAGCTGAACACCGTTTTCCGCGAGATAATCTGAAATAGTATCATACATCTTGATGATCGATTCCTGCGGATTTGACAGATCTACAGATAGAGGCGATGTTTCTTCGGTGGCTGCTTCTGCGGTGGGGGCTTCTTCTGTTGCTTTTGCGCCCAATGCCGAAACGCTCAACAGGGCAATAAATAATAACAGGTGTAATTTTTTCATAATGACTTCTCCTTGTCTTAGAAAATTAGCTGTTTTTAGTGTGTAAACAGGCAAGCTAAAGCTTGAACTCTTACCCTATGCTACGGATAAAAAGCCGGAATGGAAAGGATTTTCTGGAAAATATGAACTTGTGGACCTATTAGACCGGTTGCATTTGTTGACCCTGTGCGGGTCTACCCTTATAATGCTCGATATGAGAAAGGAAAAACTTAATGTCTGAGCTTTTAATTGTTGTTTTGATATGTATCATGTTGGTTGTGGCGGGCTTAGTAGCCGTTGTTTTGGCGGCTTTGAACGCTACGCGGCGGGAATCTTCGGTCCAGAGCAATAATCTGGCCCAATTGCAGACGCAGTTTCAGGGTTTGCGGACGAATCAGGATGCTCTGAGTGCGTCGTTGGAGAAAAACCTGCGGTCGGGTCAGGAAAATATCAGCCATTTTCTCACCAATAGCCAAAAAACCTTTGGCGAGCTGAAAGAGCAGATCGGCAAGCTCAAAAGCGACAGCGAACGGCTGTTGCAGGTCAGCGGCGATATTCGCAGCTTGCAGAACATCCTCAAGGCCCCCAAACTGCGCGGGCAGATGGGAGAGCATTCGCTGGCGTCACTTCTGGGGCAGATACTCCCCAGTGGTAGTTTTACCCTACAGCACACCTTTTCCAATGGGAAAATCGTTGATGCATTAGTTAATTTGCCCGATTTTTCGGTGCCGATAGACGCCAAGTTCCCCTTGCCGGCCTTTGAGCAGATGATCGCCGCCGAAGACGAGACAGCCAAAGCCAAACTCCGCCGTCAGTTTCAGTCCGATGTGACCAAGCATATCGACAAGATTGCGGCCAGCTATATCCTGCCCGATGAGGGCACGCTGGATTTCGCAATGATGTATATTCCTGCCGAGAATGTGTATTATGAAACGATTGTCAAATACGACAGCGACCGAACGGATATTCTCGATTACGCACTGGAAAAGAAGGTAATCCCCATCTCGCCGAATCTGCTGTATGCGTATTTGATGACGATCGTGATGGGTCTGCACGGGATGCAGATCGAAAAAGAGGCTGCCGCAATTCGCGCCAACCTGCAGAAACTGACCACCGGATTGGGTGCTTTTGTTGGCAATTGGGACACCCTCGGCCGCCACCTGCGAAACGCACAGGGCCAGTACGACGAGGGCCAGAACAAGCTCAGCAAGTTCCACCTCCAACTGGAACAGATTCAACAGAAGGAAGAATAGAACACATTACCTAGATAGTAGAATCATAAAAAAGTGCAATAGGAGATTGATTATGAGCAATAAATTATTGCTTCTTGTAGTTCTGATTTCGCCATTTATTGTTTGGGATACTGAGGGGAAAAATCGTCAATTTGAAGGAATCGAGAAAGAATTTCCACACCTTCAAAAACCCGATGACATGGAAATGGGCACATGGCAGCGAGCGTTATACTATGTAAAAAAAGGAAAAGAGCGAAATACCCCTATTGAGTTTTATGGAAAAATTGTTGATCAAAACAACATGCCAATTTCTGGAGTGGAAATATTTGTAAAAATTCTTGGTTACAACGAACAATTTGTGGAAGAATGGTTAAAAACACGAGAAGATAAAAAAGGTACAGAGAAATTAAGTGACCAAAAGAAAACATACTTGTTAATGCAGACTGATTCAAATGGTTTTTTTTGTATTGAAAACATGTCCGGGTATTCATTGGAAGTAGAGTTTCTTAAAGAAGGGTATCTTACGCCGGAATATGGAAAGAATCGGTATCAATACAGAAAAGGTGATGTTCATACATTCCAGCAAAAAGACACACCTGAGATGTTTTTGATGTGGGGAATAAGCCCATCCTTGCCTGAGCTTATCATCAAGCACTCTGGGCTTGATGAGGCTCTACCTAGTTCAGGCACATATTATATCGACTTGCTTAAACAAAGGATTGTAACTGAAAAAGACATCTATGACCTTTCATGTACATTCAAGAAAGAGAAAAAGGTAGAAGGGGAAATACGGTATGTTTGGACACTTGAAATAGAAATACCTGAGGGTGGAGGAGTTACAGAAACAGCTGATGCATTTATGTTTGAGGCGTCTGAGACATATCAGGGAAAGTGGTTGTTTACGGCAGATAAAAATGATAAGCATTGGACGAACAATATTCGAAAATACTTTTATATAAAATCAAGAGATGGGAAACAATTCGCAAGTATCCTGCTGGTTTTTTATACATATCCAGATGGCAGGGCTAAAATTCAGTTGAAAGATACTACCATTAATACTTCTGGTTCGAGAGATTTAGAAACGATACCGGGGGCGCAGTATTCGTATGGAATGATTTCGAAAGAAGGGAAAAGAATGAGTCCGTTGGAAGTATATAGTAGGTGTCTTGAAATGAAGTTAGAAAAATGGAATCAAAAGGTGAGTGACGAGAGCGTGCGAAGTGATTTAGATTGAGTTGGAGAACAGAATGCGCGGAGAAAGACAAGGTCAAACTATACCTCGCCATCAACGGTGGACTCTACATGAGGGTGTGAAAACAATTAAAACCATGGGCCGCTGGTACTTCTTCTGATGCGGAACTCATCGACGATGGCGTTGCCTTTGTGGGTGGCGCAGTAAGTTACTAATTCGGCGATTTCCTCCGGTGAAATCAGGTCATCTTTGGGGATGTCCGGGCGCACATTGCTGACCATATCGGTATCAACCCCGCCGGGACAGAGCACATGCACACGAA
>JAGGWF010000199.1 GCA_021157685.1 Planctomycetota bacterium
AGGCGTGAAAAATTGTTTTTCGACCCTGAGGAGGCGTTTTTTGCAAAATTGGCGGAATGTTGAGAAATTACCAATGCTCAGCAAAGCCGCTTAACAAACTTTTGGCGTAAGCGTCAATATTGGGTGGTATACAAAATGAATCGTAGAAATTTAGTGAAGTATTTCGGGGTTATGGGATTTGGAATTTGCTTACTTCCATCTTGCCAGATAAATACCAGCAATGTGCTCAAGAGTCCTACAGGAAAGATTACGCTTTGGCAGTTGCCGCCCCAAACGGGTACACAAATGAACAGCTATGTCCTCCAAACCGGCAATGGCAAGATTATTGTGATCGATGGCGGCAATACAGGGGATGCTCCCTATCTCAGAGGTTTTTTAGCTGCTTGTGGTAACCATGTCGAAGCCTGGTTCATCTCTCACCCTCATCCGGATCATGTGGATGCTGTAACCGTACTACTAAATGATTCCAGAGACCTTACCATTAATAAAATGTATGGATCTATGCCCGAAGAAACATGGGTCGAACAACACGAACCGGCGTATTTAGCCTCGGTTCGGAACTTTAACGATGCTCTGGAGAAGTCTTCACATCAAATCGTGGAACTAACGATTGATCAAACGATTCTTATTGACGGTGTTCGATTCGAAATCCTGGCGATCAAAAATCCGGAAATTACCAGCAATGCCATTAATAATTCCAGTATGGTAATGAAGGTTACGGATGGTAAAAAATCTATTTTGTTTACCGGGGATCTGGGTAGTGCCGGAGGAGAAAAGTTACTTAAATCCTCATGTGGCGATAAACTTCGGGCTGATTATATTCAAATGGCACACCACGGCCAAAATGGTGTCAATGAACGATTTTACCAAGCAGTTAATCCTGAATATTGTCTCTGGCCTACGCCACTGTGGCTTTGGGATTGTGACAATGGCGGAGGAAAAGGATCTGGCCCTTGGGATACATTAAATGTCCGTTCCTGGATGGATAAATTAAATATTCAAAAACATTATGTTTCCGGCTATGGTTTGTGCAAAATTGAATAAAAGATCAGTTATTTTTCTGATTAGGAAATTTTGTTTGAAATGATGCGTTTGTTTCAATAGATAGAGGCTAAGCTAGCACCTGGATCTATTGGGAATAAGCAGTTTCGAAATAGAAGAAGGGACTCTTTCCGAGCAGGTTTCTGTCTGGGAGCAGGGTGAATTGACATAGTTGTCTGAGTATGCCGCCCGCTGATCGATTTGCCCTCGACAAACGCCGTGCTTGTGTTTGAGGCCGACAAGACATATAATGGCTCTTGATGGTATGTGAGAGAGAGAATTTGTTTAGTCGGGGTGAGCGGGAGAGGCTGGCGGTGCATGCTCCTTTGGCGGTTCGGATGCGGCCGGAAACATTAGACGGTTTTGTTGGGCAGGAGCATTTCGCGGGCGAGGGCAAGCTGCTACGGCGGATGATCGAGGCGGGTAATATCACCAGTTTGATCTTCCATGGGCCGCCCGGCACCGGCAAGACCACACTGGCCCGTATCGTTGCCGGGGCGATCAGCGCCCGGTTCCACTATCTCAGCGCACCGGCGGCATCGGTCAAGGATGTTCGTGAAATCATCGCCGAAGCTAAGGACCGGCTCATCACCGGCGGGGCAAAAACGCTGCTGTTTATTGATGAAATCCACCGATTTAACCGTGCCCAGCAGGATGTGTTGCTGGATGATGTCGAAAACGGGATCATCACGCTCATTGGGGCGACGACGGAAAACCCGTATTTCAGTGTTAATAGTCCGCTTATCAGCCGGAGTACGGTGCTTGCATTTGAGCCGCTGAGCAAAGACGATATTCTGGCTGTGTTGAGTCGGGCTTTGACGGGCAGCGAAAAGGGGCTTGGCGAAATGGACATCGTTGCTGATCCGCAGGCGCTGGAGTTTCTGGCTGAAATATGCAATGGCGATGCTCGAAAAGCCCTGACGGCGTTGGAGGTGGCAGTTCTGTCGCAGGCCAAGGGCAAGAAAAAGGCCAAAATCAAGCTCAATCTGGAAATTGCCAAAGAATCCGTCCAGAAAAAGGCGATCCAGTACGATGGCACCGGCGATACGCATTATGATCTGGCCAGTGCTTTACAGAAATCGATGCGGGGGTCGGACCCGGACGCGACGGTGTACTGGCTGGCGCGGATGATCGTCGGTGGCGAGGATTTACGGTTTATTGCCCGCCGGATCGCGATTTGTGCGGCTGAGGATGTGGGCAATGCCGACCCGATGGCTACGATTTTAGCGGCTTCGGCGGTTCAGATCGCCGAGTTTGTCGGATTTCCGGAGGCTCAGCTTCCACTGGCTCAAGCGGCTATCTATATCGCTTGTGCCCCAAAGTCCAATGCCTGTGCTAATGCGGTCTGGAAAGCGTGCTCGGATGTGCAGTCCGGCCGGACGATTCCGGTGCCCGCTTACCTGCGGGATTCGCACTATGCAGGGGCGAAAAAACTGGGGCACGGTTTGAATTATGAATATCCGCACAAATCGCCGATAGGGTATATAGAGCAGGATTATTTGGGCGTGCAGCTTAAAAAGCCCTATTACAGCCCGAAGAATATCGGTAGAGAAAAACGCGTCGCCGAATATTTACAAAAGCTCAAAAATCAGGTACAACAGTACCAGCGGCAAACGGAACCGGATTCATAAGGTAAGGTGTTTTCAGGATGGAAAAAAGTGCACTGCGGCACGAGATCAAGCAGCGGCTTGTGCAGATGAGCAGGGAAGACAGGATCGCCAAAAGCAAGCAGATTTGCGAACGGATTATTGGCGCCGATGTTTTCCGTAAAGCATCTGTGGTGATGATGTACCTTCCTATGCCACATGAGGTTGATGTGACCCTGTTAATTCTACACGCCTGGCAGCAGGGCAAAACCGTTGCAGTTCCGAAAGTTTCCTGGGAGCAGCGGCATATGATTCCGGTGGAGATAACCTCGCTTGAAACAGGCCTAAAAACTGAGCGGATGGGACTGCGAACTCCTACAAATGGAAACCCTGTTCCGTTTGATGAAATTGATCTGGTCGTTACGCCGGGGCTGGGTTTTGATAAAAACGGCAACCGCTTAGGTCGGGGCGGGGCGTTTTATGATAACTTTTTCAAGCATGAAAAAATAATCGCCGCTTGCTGGGCCGTTGCGTTCAGCCAGCAGGTCTGTGATGAAGTCCCGCACGATGACAATGATGTTCCGATTGATGCGGTCGTAATCGAGAATGAAATAATAATCTGTAAAAAGAATTAAGTACGGAGGCATTGTTTTGGCCACACGAAAATACAAACCCTATCCCACACGAAAACAGCAGAAAAGCCGCAGGATGCGCAATGTCGGCCTGCTGCTGATCGGCCTGATCGTTGCGATTGTGATTTTTAACCGCACCTATAAAAATACGCCTGTTGAGGAACAGGCTAATGAGTCGACCGTACCGTATAGCGATGTTCTGTCTTCAGAAGTCTCAGAGCCGACAGCCGATTCGGGGCCGGTTACGATATTAAATCCTGCTGTTGCTTCGGCAGAGCCGACGCCCAAACCGCAGCCGGTTCCTACACCCCAGCCGGAAGCGATTTCGGAGCCGGTTGAGGAAGTGCCTGTCGCACCTGTACTGAAGCCGGTGGTCCAACCGGTTGTCGCTGAACCGCTCGCTGATACTCAGAATGATAAAAGCAGCCCCCATGCGAAGGCTTCTGTTGAGGAAGCGCTCAAACTTCGTGACGCCGGCAAGATCATTGAGGCCAGAGAATTGCTCAATGATACGCTCAACGAAAAGCTCAGCCTGAACCTCCGTTCGGCGGTCAAATTTCAAATGACCAAATTGGCGGAACAGTGGTTGTTTTCTGCCAAGGTGTTCGGCGGCGACAAACTGACCGGTTCTTATCAGGTCCAACAGGGCGACCACTTGGAACGGATTGCCAAAAAGTACAAGGTTCCGTATGAGATATTGATGCAGATCAACGGCATTGATCGCCCGGAACTGCTGCGAGCCGGTCAACACATCAAAGTGATTCAAGGTCCGTTCAATGTGGTCATCTACAAAAGCAATTTTACAATGGACCTATATTTGCAAAACAAGTATATTAAGACCTATCGTGTCGGGCTTGGCAAGGTTGAATACGAAACGCCCAGCGGTCGTTGGCAGATTGAAAGCGGTGGTAAACTGATCAAGCCGACTTGGACAGATAAGGACACGGGCAAGACCTATGTTGCAAGCGATCCTGATTATCCGCTGGGATCGCGATGGATCGCGATTGAGGGCATTGACGATGCGACACGGCCCAGGACCGGTTTTGCGATTCATGGGACCAAGGATCCCGACTCTATCGGGACGCGCTCGTCGCGGGGTTGTATTCGGCTCTTTAACAGAGATGCAGTCGAAGTGTATAATCTGCTGTACGGCGGAATTTCTGAAGTGCAGATAAAGGATTAACAACGGGCTGCAGGGGCTAAGCCAAAAAAGGAATGGTACTTGCCGATACGGATTCGGCGAGCAGGCATTATTTAGATGATGAAGACGGATCTTCGACATGGAAAGGTGTGCTACTGGGCGCTGATTTTTTCGGTGGCGGCGCATTCGGTTACACTGGCGGTCTTTACGGGCATTAAGCTGTCCGGCCGGACCGAGGGAGAGGTCTCGCCGCCGCCCGTGATTAGTTTACAGATGATCGAGCGAGTTGTTGTTGCCGAGCCAGTTGCCAAGCCCAAACCTCGTGTCGAGCCGATTGTTCAGCCCGAATCGAAACAGCCCCCGCTGATTACCGATCCGCAACCGCCCGAGCCGGTCGCGGCCGATGTGCCGCCGGAATCGGACCCGCTGAAGGTTACTGAAGCAATCACCAATCCGCAGCTGGACGAAGTGGAATTTTTTGGCCAGAAAAGCATTGTTCAGCGGGTTTGTTATGTGGTGGACTGTTCCGGCAGTATGTATGGCCGGATGTATTTGGTTAAAGATCAGTTGAAAAAATCGATTCTCAAGCTCAATTCCCGACAGGCCTTTTCCGTTGTATTTTTTATGGAAGGTCAAACGATCCTGACCAGTGGCGGTGACACACTCGCTCCGGCGACCGCAGGGGCCAAGTCAACCGCTCTGGAACTGATTGAGTCGGTCCGTCCATCTGGTTCGACCGATGCCGGACATGCCCTTGAAGCGGCGATGCAGCTAAAAGACGCCTCCGGCAAAGGGGCCGAGGTGATCTATTTCCTGACCGATGGATTTGATCTGGATTCGGCCAGTTCACGGTTGTTTGTCGAAAAGGTCAATCGCCTGCGAAGCAAATACGCTTGGGCCGCAGTGCTGCACACCATCGGCTTTGACGCCCAACTGGGGGACCGCCAAATGCTCAGACACCTGGCACAAAACACCGGCGGCGCATTCATCGAAATCAACTAAATACCACAGTGCTGCTTAGATTTACTTGATATTGATAACACTTTGCTTTATAAAAACTTATGCTGATAATGCTAGATCCTAATCTCTAAATCCGAAACGAACTCTGAAATTCAAATGACTAAAATTCAAAACAGTTGTCTCTTGCCAATTTTGTTTCTTATCTGTTCCTGTGGGGCCTATGCTCAGGGGCCGGCGTCTGGTGTGGCGGGGACATTTTATCATCAATTCTTCACCGCCGGTGGGCCAATTGTTTGGTTTGTTTTGCTGCCGATGTCGATTGTCACGGTTTATCTTGCGGTTGATTTGCTGGTTAGTATTCGCCGGAGTCGTTTGCTGCCGCCGGGGCTGAGCAGTGAGATTGCTACTCATGCGATGCGGTACGGTGTCAATTCGCTGTTTGCCCGTCTTGCGGGCCAGACGGACCTCGTTAGCCGTGCGGTTTTGCGCTCAATTGACCAGCGACGCCAGCTTGGCGGTTCGATTGAGTCCGCACGACAGTATGCCGCCGAAGCATTGCAGGAGCGGGGCTTGCAGTTAATGCGAAAGACACAGTGGTGCCAGATCATCGGCTCCGTGGCTCCGATGGTCGGCCTGTTTGGCACGGTCTTCGGGATGATCCAGGCGTTTAACCTGTTGGGTCAGGGCGGTGAAGGCCCGCGATACGAACTACTGGCCGAGGCGATCTCTGTCGCTCTCGTTACGACATTCTGGGGCCTGCTGGTGGGTATTCCGGCGTTATTTTTCTATGGGATGTTCCAGACGCGGATCGAAGCGTTCATCAGCGAGGCGGCGATAGAAACCGACTCTCTCTTGGGCCGTATTTTTGAAGCCCCCAACGCTGGATTGACCGAGACCCGCCCGCCGGAACCGCTATCTTCAGAGTCTTTGGACTAATGCGAACACTCAAATACAAACCCCTGTTTGAAGCAGAAACCTTTGACATGACACCGATTATCGATGTGGTGTTTCTGCTAATTATCTTTTTTATGCTGGTGGCTCAGTTCATCGTGGCCGAACAATACAAGGTTAGTGTTCCCGGTGAGATAAAAACCGCTCAGGCCAAGGACGCGGAGAAAAAACATCCCCTGACGATTACGGTGATGCCCGATCAGGAGCGGGGAGTCATCTGTGCGGTCGGTGTGGAAAAACTGGCCTCCGTTGAGGGTAAAGATATGAAAGCGCTGATCACCTCGGCGATCAACGATTACCTCACCGAACACAAACCCGCCGACAAAACCGTCCGCCTGCGTTGCGACCGGGCTGTTTCCTTCGGCCAGGTCAAATACATCCTCTTTGGCATATCCCAAAGCCGCGCCGAAAACCTCGACTGGGCTGTGCTGAGCGAATAGTGATTAAATCTTACCGGGCCGGGATCTTCACTTTCATTCCGATGGTCAGGGATTGGTTTTCTGAGATGCCAGGGTTGAGTTTCAGGATTTCTGTATAGCGCAATCCGTCGCCAAGTTGCTCTTGTGCGATCTTCCAGAAACTGTCACCGTCCTTGATGGTGTAGTCGATGGTGCGTGTCGTCGAAGCAGTCCCGGCGGTGCCGGTTGGCATTGGCATGACAACTGGCTGCTGTGCCGTATCTGCCGGAAGCATGGAAATCGCCGGATCCCGACTTTTTATTGTTCGAAGTTCCGCATTGGCTTTTGCCAGTTGCGCTGTGGTCCGCATGAGTAAATTCTTCGCCCGTGTGAGTTCGTTCTTGTTTCGTGCAATTTCTCTTGCGGCTTTTTGAATGGTTTCTTCAGATTCGGCCTTTGAGGTTTGCATTTGCGTCAGTAATTGATCGAGTTCCTTTTGGCTCTTGTCGATCTTTGGCTTTGAGATCATCATTCCGACGCCCG
>JAGGWF010000134.1 GCA_021157685.1 Planctomycetota bacterium
CAAACAGGAGTTGGTACTTGATAAGTTACTCAGGAAGCTGGGGCGGTTCGATGTGTTGATGATCGACGACTTTGGCTATGTCAAGCAGAACCGGGAGGAGATGGAGGTGTTGTTCAGCTTGTTAGCCCACCGGTATGAACGAGGTAGCGTGCTTCTTACGAGCAACCTGCCGTTCAGCAAATGGGAGATGATCTTCAAGGACCCGATGACAACAGCAGCTGCCATTGACCGGTTGGTCCATCACAGTGTGATAGTAGAACTGAATGTCTCCAGCTATCGAGCCGAGCAAGCCAGGAATCGAAAAGATAAGGATATGTAGCATCCAGAAATTTGCCCCCATGGGGGCACCCCCAAGAAACACTCGTTCATGGGAAAGATGTGATAACCGAAAGGAAGAAATAATTGTCGTTAAGGGAAATTATAGTTGACGCTGATCAAACGGCATACCCAAAACTCATCCCCACAAAACTGTGAACGGATACCATTAATGACACCGGCAAAAGGATATTTTAGCTCTATCCAATGATCGGGCGGATTAAGAGAGGGTGTGGTTTTGTTATGCGGGCTGGAGGGTTTTTTGGGCCGTTTTTTCTGCCTGCTGGATGTTGTACTGCTTGACCTTGGCGTAGAGAGTTGTCCGCGTGATACCGAGCAGAGCGGCAGCGCGTGTCTTTTGCCAGCCGGATTCGTCGAGGGCCTTCGCGATTAGTTCTTTTTCGGCTCGTTCCAGCGAAAAATCTTTTTCCGCCGCCGCGGTGAAACTGGCTGATGCGTCATCCTGATCGAAGCAGTCAACATGAAGGATGATATTGGTTGTGCCGATACGGTCGCTTTGTTCGAGTAAAATGGCTCGTTCAATGACATTTTTCAGCTCCCGGACATTTCCCGCCCAGTTGTGGCGCAGCAGTGCTTCGGCAGCGAGTTTCGTCATGCCTTTGATTTTCCCCTTCTTTTCAGGACAAATAACTGAATTTTGCAGGAAGTACTTCGCGAGCAACAAAATATCGTCCCGGCGGTTGCTATGGCTCAGCGGGCTGAGTTGGATGGGGCAGATACACAGTCGATAGTATAGGTCCTGGCGAAAACGCCCTTTTTCGGCTTCTTCGAGCAGATTACGGTTGCTTGAGGCGATGATTGTGGCGTCGCATGTGATTTCCTCGGTTCCGCCGACTTTACGAAAGGTCTTTTCCTGCAGAACACGCAGCAGTTTGGCCTGCAGGTCCATCGGCATCTCACTGATTTCGTCAAGGAAGACGGTTCCGTCCTGAGCCAGTTCCAGCAAACCGGTCTTTTCACGGTCGGCACTGGTGAAGGAACCCTTGACATGACCAAATAGCTCGCTTTCGAGCAGGTTGGCAGTCAGGGCGGCACAGTTTATCGCGACGAATTTTTGATCGGACCCGTGGCGGAGGGTGTGTACCGCTTCGGCAACCATTTCTTTGCCTGTTCCGGTTTTGCCTACAATGAGTACCGGATTACAAGAGCTTGAAGCGACCACGCGAATCATCTGCATCGTTTTTTGCATAGACGGGCTTTTTCCGACGATGGGAACTGATGCTGGACAGTCGGCCAGAAAAAACTCGGATTCGGCCTCGATATTCTGCAACTTGTCAATAATCTGTCCCATGCGGCTGACATCTTCATAATCATCGACGACATCGAAGACGCCGGCATCGAGAAGTCTGTTCACATGCTCAGTATGTTCTTTGGGACAGACGGTGACGACGGGAATATTGATTTCTCTTTTTTGGAATGTCGCTAAGGACAGGTGAATCGTGTCGTGAGGAACATCGGCATCGAAAAGAATCAGATCGGGTTCACTGCTTTCGATCAGTGTCCAAATATCGCCGGCATCATCAGCGACGTATAGCCGTTGTGTGAAATTTCTTGCTAGTTGTTGTGCTTGGAGTTGTCTGCCAACGACCAAAATCTTTTCAAGCATATCTACAGTTCTATTTAAGTATCAAGTTGTTGTTTCGTTTATATCCCGATGTGATTACTTTAGAAATCGACAACAATGCAGTAAAACTTTAGGGGAATTATTGGACCGTTCGATAAAATCGATAAAAGAATTATCAGTAGAATTACTCTTATCGGAAGTAAAGAATTATCGGACTCGTTATCAGTATTGTATTCACAGATTTTAGCCGTGTCCTTTCGGATTTCGAGTTCCGGTCTTGTAGGAAAAAATTTCCGCTGGGTGGGGGATAATTATGCACCTGTTCGTTTTTTGGATAAAGAAATAATTCATGCGACAGTCAATCTTAATCACTTAACCCCTTTGTTAGGGGTGAGTTAGACCGAGATCGCTTGGGTTGGTTGTTGGGATGGCATAGAGATTGCACATTAAAACCCGGAGTAGTTCCGTCTTGGATGGGACGAACCAGTTGGAAATGTAAATAATTAAGGGTTTTCAAAAATGTCAATGACTTCTATGAACGCGGTTGACCAAAAGCTGGACTACCTGAAGCTACTGGTAACCGAGCTTCAAAATCAGAATCCGCTGGAACCGATGGAGCAAAAAGATATGGCCGCCCAGCTTGCTCAGTTTTCGCAATTGGAACTGAC
>JAGGWF010000072.1 GCA_021157685.1 Planctomycetota bacterium
TACAGCAATATCGCGATAATCGTGTTCTGTAGAATTTTGAACATTTGAGGCATATCTATCTGGCCTTTTTTAGCAATAACCGCTCTCAGGCGTGTAAAAATCGGCTTGGTATGTTTTTGAGTGCAAGTCGGAAAGAAGCAAAATTAAAGGTAACTTCTTATTTTACAAGGTGTTATCCACCGCCAAAACCACAACATCCGGACAGTAGTGATATTTTATAAGACATTCTATCACCGACACACGAATAGTGTATCCGTTAAGCAAGTATTATATCCCTCTGCGGATCCATGAACGAACGCCGATGTCGCTTTTTACCATGACTACCGGTTTTGTGGTTCTAAGGCAATCTTTTCCGGCAGTGACATTCGACCCATTTGAGCCAGCAGCGGCTTATGGGTAGTTCCCAGCACAACAAAGTCATAGTTCTTTGCTTCTGCAAGAATCGCCTTCACCGCCGATTCTGCCTTGACGGTTTTCGTCTTCAGGTTCTCACGGCCGATAGCGAACTTCTTTGAGTTAATTTCTATGAACTGATCGAAGTCAACCGCACCCCAGCAGCACCATAGGCCCGCCTATTCATATTCCTGTATGCCTGTGTCCTTGTATTCCTGTATTCTTAAAAAAACACCGTGGTTTCATATTTTGGGGTGGCAAAAAAAGCCACAGTTTGGGACAAGTTTGGCATCGTTTAGGACTACTTTGGCAACACAAATACACCACAAAGCCGCGTTTTCAATACCAAAAACCCGGAAAACATACAATTTTCATGTCTAATTTCATCAAAAACACCCTCTCAGGCACCGATGCCTGAGCTACCTTGCCAGTTGCAGGTTTCGGATCTTGGCGAGGAGTTTATGTTTGTTGCGAGGGGACAAATATTGGGTGATGGTTTTGTCGTTTCGTCTATCGTAATACTGCAACAGCGCCATCTGCAAGCGTTTCTCACCGCGGCCGCGGGGGATGTGGATGGGTTTTCGTTTTGGCGACAAACCGGAAACAAACATCGCCGTGGCCAATGCCAGCGGGACGGGCACAAAATCCTGCACCTGCCGAGGCCGCCATCGCCGCCGGACGAGATACTCGGTCAGCTTAACGGCCTCATCCGGCGAGGAACCGGGATGCGAACTGATAAAGTACGGAACGAGATACTGTTCTTTATGCGCCTTTTTCGTCGCAGCGGCAAAGCATTTTTCAAATGCCTTAAATGAATCATTATGCGGCTTTTGCATCATATCCAGCACAGCCGGACAGATGTGTTCCGGCGCCACCTTTAGATGCCCGCCGACAAAATACTTCACCAGAAGACTGATGTATTCCTGGCTCCTGAGCGCGAGATCATGGCGAATGCCGGATGCCACGAAAAAATGAATCTTTTTGCGCTGCGTTTTTCGCCACTTGAGAAGCTCGTGCATCAGCGAGAGCATTTTATCGTGCGAACCGGGGAGCTTCGCACACGGTGACGGAAACAGACAGCTCATTCGTTTGCAGGTGGCAGCATCAGGGCAGGTCATGCCGTACATATTGGCCGTCGGACCGCCGATGTCCTCAATCGTGCCGCGAAATTGCGGGTGTTGCGAGATGCGTTGCGCTTCGTCCAAAATGGAGTGTTCAGAACGCGAGGCGATTTGTTTGCCCTGATGGAAATAGATCGCACAGAAACTACATCCGCCAAAACAGCCGCGATGGGTGGTAATGCTGAACTGTACCGGCTTGAGTGCGGGAACGCCCCCCTGCTTGTCATACTTAGGATGCCAACAACGCGTAAACGGCAGCGCGTACAGGGTATCCAGTTTCTGCTCGGTCAGCGGTGCGGCGGGTGGATTGACCACCACCAACCCGGGGCCCTGATCCTGTACGACCGCCCTGCCGGTTGGCGTGGCCTGGGCTTGATAGGCAAGCTGGAAGTCCATGAATTGTGTGTTGTCGGCGTCCAATGCTTCGCGCGATGGCAGTTCGACGGCATTGTCGGGGACGGTCGCCCCTTTGATGACGCGGTAGCCAGTGCCACCGATGTCGTGCAGGTCGTTGAGTACAGCGCCGCTGTCGAGTCGCCGGGCGATATCGAGAATGGCCGTTTCGCCCATGCCATGAACGAGCAGATCGGCCTTGGCGTCGGCGAGGACGGAGCGTTGGAGTTTGTCGGCGATGTAGTCATAATGGGTCAGCCGCCGGAGTGATGCTTCGAGCCCGCCGATGACGACCGGAACGCCCTTGTAGGCCTGGCGGGCGCGTTCGGCATAGGCGACCAGCGGACGGTCGGGTCGAAGCCCAAGTTTGCCGCCGGGGCTGTAGAGGTCTTCGCGGCGTTTGTTACCCATCGAGGCGTACATATTAAGCCGAGAATCGATGCAGCCGGAGGTGATCGCCCAGAACAGTCGCGGGCGGCCGAGGGAACGGAACGGGTCAACGCTTTTCCAGTCGGGCTGGTCTAAGATGGCCACTTTGAAGCCGTAGTGAGTGAGCCAACGAGCAATCAGCGCCGCCCCGAACGCCGGATGGTCAACATAAGCGTCCGCCGTGACGAGGATAATGTCGGCCTGCCTCCAGCCCCACTGCCGCATTTCCTGATGAGTAGTTGGCAAAAAAGTCTTTTTCATACACAAAACCCA
>JAGGWF010000264.1 GCA_021157685.1 Planctomycetota bacterium
AAAATAGAACCCCAATAGGGGGCAGTTGGGGCAGATGAAAAACCACTTTGAATGATATAAAAAGTGGTTTCGATGAGTTGTCCAATTTCTAACTACTTTCATCGTCCAGAAAACATCCCGTTTCTTTTAGTTGGGAGTTGGGAGACAGTGGGGAGTTGCTGAAATATTAGTGAATAAAACAGCCTTTGCAACGTCATTAATTATAGCATATAGTAGATGTCGTAATATATATTCTATTTAAAAGGCGGAGCAATGACTCAAATGAAAATAACTATCATCTTGCTCTGGATAACATTCTTTAGTGCATTAGGTATTGCTGAACCAATTGTTTTCTCTGATTTTAATCTAAAAGAGGCCGTTGAATGGAAGTTGGGGGTATCAGACCCCAATATGTCTGATATTTCATCACTAACAGAACTTGATGCAAGTTCTAAAGGCATTACTTCTCTTAAAGGAATTGAACATGCCAATAATCTGAAAAGCATTGACCTCGACAATAATGACATATCAGATATAAGCGAATTGGCAAAATTAACCAATCTTGAGTATCTTAGCCTCGGAAGCAATAAAGTTTTGGAAGTGTCTGCCTTGGCTAACCTAACCAAGCTTACAACACTTAACCTCTACGCAAATTTTCGCATAGTCGACATCGCTCCCCTGTCAAACCTTAACCATTTAGAAGGTTTATGGCTAAATTTCAATAAGATAAAGGATATTAGCCCACTTAGAAATCTGACTACGCTTAAAACTTTATATATTTCAGAAAATCAGATTTCTAATATTTCTGATATAGCCGGACTAACAAATCTTAGGCTGCTGTATATTTCCAATAACAATATTAAGGACATATCAGCGATTTCAGAAATGTCAAAACTTAAGATTTTAAGTTTAGATAAAAATCCAATCGATGACCTTTCTGTTGTCAAGAACTTGC
The DNA here is from genome assembly GCA_021157685.1 of Planctomycetota bacterium. Taxonomy (GTDB): domain Bacteria; phylum Planctomycetota; class Phycisphaerae; order Sedimentisphaerales; family Anaerohalosphaeraceae; genus 4572-13. Next base: position 935 of record JAGGWF010000264.1, read on the forward strand.
CCAATCTAACTAAATTTAACAATCGAGATGTTGAACCAGGCTACGACCCTTCTCAAGATTTTCCGTTTGTATCGGTTCTGATTTGGGGAGTCCTGGGATTATTGATTTTTATCTATATTACTATTTTGACCAAAAGAATAATTCAAAAACAAAAGGTTCAACCATTCAGAACAATATTTCAAATGCTCAAATGGATTTCCGTGGTCATATTATCCCTTGCTCTATCAATAGGGTTGTATTGTCAAGCACCTTGGAAAGTGCTAGTACTCATTCTAATCATCCTATGCACGATTACCATTATGCCTAAACCTCATAGAAAATGGATATGGATAGGTACAGTTATTATTGTTCTGGGATTAGTCATATGGGTATTTCTGCTAGAAAATAACAAGGGCTGGCAACCGTATTCCCCGAAGGAAGAATTAGCCACTTTGAATGCAAAACGAGAAATATCACCCGAAGATAATGCGGCAACAATATATAATAATTTGCTTGAAGGTTACGATTGCTGGAACAATAACCTCACCCCATCATTTCTTGATTCGTATCAAGAGCGAAATACACAAAATGGGTTCTGGAAGAAAACAGATTATCCCAAATTAGCTCAGTGGATGGAGCAACATGAAACTCTTATTGAATCACTGATGGAAGCCACCCAAAAGCCTGAATGCTACTTCCCATCAACTTTGAGTATTCCCAACCTTGATTCAATGAACAGGGATTCTGCTTTGCGAAATTGGTACCAGTTGCTTATCAGAACAGCAAATAACGACGTTTCTGAAGGTAATATCAACGCCGCAATTGACAAATATCAGGCATCACTTCAAATTGGCAATCATTTTATACAGCAACCGCAATCCCTCTCTATATTAAGTGCAGTGGGTTGTTACAATCGCGTCCTCCAGAGATTAAATGAGCTTGTTGTTATGCGGGAGCTTAACGAAACTCAGCTTAATAAAATTGAAAGGATTGTAACCAATCTCCCCGAAGACTGGCATTTTATTTGGCCAGATGCTGTTAGGAGCGAATGCCTCAAGATGAAGAACTTAATTGGTATAAGTTACGAAGTCAATTCCAAAGGCAAAAGTAGATTTCGTCATATTGAGGGAAATGAGTTTCAAGACCAAATAAAGGAAATGTTAGATATTCCAACTGAGAATACCCAACCACCAAAATGGAAAGCTAGGGTCGCTAAAGCCAGTACTATATTTCAATGGTTTTATATGCCTTCAACTGCTGAAAAAGCCGCCGGAGTCATTGATGATATTTATGAAGAGTATTATTTAATGGCAAGCCCTGATTATGATTGGGATGCCGAGACCGACTCTTTCTCAATATGGGATATAAAGCTGAATTTCAGATACGCTATGCAAATAAACCTTAGCGTGCAAAAGGAAAGCTTCACTAAAACCCATGTTTTTTTTGTCGAAAACATGTCAAAGCGGCGTGCCTGTCTTTTGTTAATCGGGCTTAAAAAACATCAAAATAATAACGACAATTGGCCAGAAACTCTGGAGCAGATAAAAACGCTTGTTTCTCCAATTTCCTATATTGACCCAATCAATGACGACAAATACTCCTACAAGTCAATTGACAGCAGTTTTATGCTATACAGTAAAGGTCTCGATAATATCGATAATAATGGCGAAAGTGTCCGAAGTTATAAAAGAAAACTCGGAGAACCTGATGACATAGTATTCTGGCCCCCGCCATCTCATAAAAAAACTAAATCAAGCACTCCATTTTCTCCTTAACTGTCATCGGCTACATTATCAATAGCGGGGTTGCTTTTTTCCGCCGGAACTGTATAATCGCCGGTCGCGAAAAGATTTGAAATAGAAGTCATTATTAATCCTAAAGACACGAAAGGTCTGAAAATCATGGCGAATGCAGTTGTCAGTCAATCCGGCGGGCCGACCGGCGTGATCAATGCCTCGCTCGTAGGCGTGATCAGCGAGGCGTGCAAGCACAAAGAAATCGAAAATGTCTATGGCGGCGTCCATGCGGTGGCCGGTATCGTCGCCGAAAAGTTTATCGACCTGCGGCAGCTATCGATCAAAACCCTCGAAACGGTCTCCTTTTCGCCGTCATCGGCGCTGGGTTCCAGCCGGGACAAACCGGATGCCCAATACTGCCAACGGGTGCTGGATGTGTTCAAAAAGCGCGATATTAAGTACTTCTACTACATCGGCGGCAACGATTCGGCCAATACCTGCTACCTCATCAACGAGATGGCGATGAAGACCGGCTACAACTTCAAGGCCTTCCATATCCCGAAAACCGTTGACAACGACCTGCTGGTAACCGACCACTGCCCTGGTTTCGGCACGGCGGGCAAATTTGTGGCCTGTGCGTTGATGGGCGATGATCTGGACAACCGGGCTTTGCCGGGCGTGAAGATTGATGTTATCATGGGCCGCCACGCCGGCTTTTTGACCGGAGCGGCGGTACTGGCCAAACAACGCGACGACGACGGGCCGCATTTGATCTATCTCCCTGAACGGCCTGTTTCAATGGACAAGTTCCTCGGCGATGTGGATGCGTGCTGCGAGAAACACGGCCGCTGCGTAATCGCCGTTAGTGAGGGCATCGGTGATACCGATGGTGTTACCTGGGCCGAAAAAATGACCGAAGACGCCGAACGCGACGCACATGGCAATGTACAGCTTTCCGGAACCGGCGCCCTGGCGGACTTCCTGTCCGGTCAGATCAAGAGTAACCTGAAGATTAAACGCGTTCGCGCTGATACTTTCGGCTATCTGCAGCGCAGCTTCGCGGGTCTGCAGTCCGAGACGGATGTCGAAGAAGCCGCCGAATGCGGTCGTCAGGCCGTCAGGATGTCGCTGAAATATGACAATGGCTCCGTGGCGATGAAGCGAATTGGCAACGGCGAAAACTACGGTGTGGAATACTTCCGCACCGATCTGGCCAATGTCGCCGAGCATACCAAGAGTGTCCCGGATGAATTCATCAACGCCGACGGCAATGGTATGACTGAGGCGTTTATCGAATACGCCCGGCCGCTGGTTGGGAAACTGCCGCAGACCGAGTTCCTGGGTAATCTGCCAACGATTTAAGTTTAGAATGACGCCGCACCATCGACTCTTTGAAAATAAAAACACCCGTCAGTATTTTAGCCGCCGGGCGTTTTTTAATGACCGCGTCGGATGCGCGAATATGTTTTTTAGGAAATCAATCACAACTGCCGATAAAAGAATATTCGTAAACGGTTGCATCAAATTTTATTATTAAAAAAGTAAGGTGAAAATGAGAACACACATTAAAGTCATTATTGCAATTTGCACAATTCTGGTATCCAGCACGGCTTTTGCACAGATCGAACTGCCGGCTGTATTTGGCGATAATATGGTCCTGCAAAGGGACACAATGGTTCGGATATGGGGGCAGGCCGCTCCGGGTGGAAACATATCTATTAGCGGCAGTTGTATGGTTTCTTCGGCTAAGGCCCAAGCTGACAGCAGCGGTAAATGGTCTGCCGAGTTCAAGACAAAATCCGCCGCCGGTCCCTACATGCTCACAGTAAAAGACAACAGCGACAATACGACAATCGAGCTTAATAATATCCTTTGCGGGGAAGTATGGCTTTGTAGCGGTCAATCCAATATGGAATGGCCTGTTGCAAAAACGGATAATGCGAAAGAAGAGGTCGCAGGAGCCAGCTATCCCAATATTCGTCTTTTTCATATTCCAAAGAAATCAAGCCCGGACAAACAGACAGATGTCGATGCCTCATGGCAGGAGTGCAATCCCCAAAATATCCCCGGCTTCACGGCGATCGGCTACTTTTTCGGTCGATATATACACAAGGAACTGGATGTGCCGATTGGTCTGGTCGAATCTGCATGGGGCGGCTCGGTCATCGATGCATGGGCGCCTACAGAGGGCTATGAAGGCTTAGGCCGTCTTGAAGACAGACTGAGAGAGATAAAGCAAAAAACGCCAGGGACCGTTGACTATCAGAGCCGCTTAAAGGAGGCCATTGAAAATGTAAGCCATTGGCAGGAGCAGGCCGCCGATGCGATGAAGGCTGGTTGTGCGGTTGACGACTTGCCGGCTATCTCGCTGAATCTGCGGCAGGGCAACCATGGCATCCAGGGCCTTTACAACGCGATGATTCATCCGATCATTCCCTACACGATCAAGGGGGTCTTGTGGTATCAGGGCGAATCCAATATCCACGAGGGCGCACTTTACCACGAAAAGCAAAAAGCACTGATCGGCGGTTGGAGACAAATCTGGGATCAGGGCGATTTTCCGTTCTACTATGTACATTTAGCGCCTTACAAATATTCGCAGGCAGAAGCGCTGCCGTTTGCCTGGGAAGCTCAGCTCTATTCGCTGAACATTCCCAATACAGGCATGGCTGTAATCAATGATATTGGCAATTATGAAAACATCCACCCGACCAACAAGCAGGATGTCGGCAAGCGTTTGGCACTATGGGCTTTGGCCAAAAACTATGACAGGGAGGATATTGTATATTCCGGTCCACTATTCAAATCAGCCGAGTTCAAAGGCAGCAAGGCGATCGTTACCTTTGATCATAGCGGCAGTGGTCTTACGACCCGTGATGGTAAAGCCCCCGACTGGTTCGAGGTAACCGGCGATGATGGAAAATTCTATAAGGCGAAGGCAACGATTAGCGGTAAGAATACGGTGACTGTGTGGGCCGATGAAGTGGTTGCCCCGACCATTGTCCGTCTCGGTTGGGATCAGGGTGCGACGCCAAACCTGATGAATAAAGAGGGCCTGCCGACGCCAGCGTTCAGCAGTGATATTGCACTTCGTTTGCCGCTGCCCCAAGGCAAAAATCATGCATTAAATAAGCCGTATGATTGTAGCGATCAGAACACCCACGGTGTAGGTTGGAAACGGGGGTTGACAAACGGAAGTTGGGCTCAGGATGCGTTGAACTGCTTTGCGTCAAATGAAAATGAGACATTTCCCAAGAACGCTACAATAGACCTCCAGAGTACCGAAACCGTCAGCGGGGTTTATATTGGTGTACCGGCGTTCGGCTCTACGAAAACTGTTCAGATCGAGCTGAGCACAGACGGAAAAGATTTCAAACCGGTCGGTAAATATGTCTTCAAGCAAAAGAAAAGCGAAAAAGCGAGGATCGCATTTAAGCCGCAGCAGGCACACTATGTGCGGGTTGTGTATTTGGACCACTACAGTGCAAAGGTGGGCTATAACCCCAACTTCGTATTTACAACCGAAGTGGAAGTTTACAGTAAATAACGGAACCTGCTATTTAAAAGAGGCGGCATATGGAATACAAGGTAGCCAAGGATCCCGATGCTTTACTGAAAGTGCTTTCGGAGCATGAACGGGCGATCGCACGGCTGTATCAAGCGTATTCAGCGAAGTTTGATGAGCATGAGGTTTTTTGGGCTGACCTTGCTCAGGCCGAACTCAAACACGCCGCATGTTTGAATGAGCTTAGGACGCTGTTGGAGACCGATTCTGCGATGGTTATCGTCGAGCGGTTTTCGGTTGATGCGGTTCGGTTTTCGATTAATTATGTCAACGAGTTGACCGCCCGTTCCGCCGAACCCGATTTTGAGTTGCTAAACGCCCTGTCATTGGCGATGAAACTGGAGGAGGCGTTGCTTGAAAAGAACTTTTTTGAAGTCCTGACCGGTGATGGTCAGGAGATTCGGGAGGCATTAGAATTTCTTGCCCGTGAAACCGAACATCATTTTCAACTTCTTCGCAAGGCCTTAACAGACTACCAGGTCCGCATTCGTTAACGGAGCAAAAATACTTCATCTGAATTTTGGCAACTTATTTGGCGCAGGCACCCGTGTTACGAAAAAATCAAGAAATTTGCAGACATATCCGGCCGGATTTGGTACACTTGGATGCAGATAGAACCGCCCGAAGGGTCACTACTTAGCCGCGCGGGAGCGGGATTTTTCAATTGTGAACGGCACATTAGTTGAAAGGGTAAGCGATGACTAAACCCACGATTTCATCTTATCTACGGGACCACCTTGATGATATTGCCACAAAAAAAGAGCCGGGACCGTATGTAACCCTCTCACGGCAATGGGGATGTGACGGGGTGGATCTCGGCAAGATTCTCGTGTCCAAGCTCAATGAGCGGGATCCCGAACAGCGGTGGAAACTTTATCAGAAAGAGCTGCTTAAGCAGTTGGCCGAAGACACCGGTCTGACAGAGGAGATTCTCGAAAAAGAACGCGTTTCCAAGCCCAGTTTGCTTAAGGATTTCTTGCGGGGTCTCAAGAAAAGCGGTATCCCGGACGGTTATGAAATCAGAAATAACATTACAATGATGGTTCGTACGATTGTGTTTGAGGGCTATGCGGTCATTCTTGGCCAGGGCGGTACGGCGGCGACCAGTGATCTTGCCAACGGCTTGAGTGTCCGGGTGGAAGCCCCGAAGGATTGGCGTATCGCGCGGATTTGCCGCCGGGAAAATCTGGACAAGCAGGCCGCGGTTGTCAAAATCGCCGAGATTGAAAAAGAAAGAGACCGTCTGAGACAGATTTACGAACGACAGAATCCGCGGGAGCCAGCGTTTAATCTCGTTTTTGATAACGCGTCGTTTAAGAATGAACAAATTGCGGATTTGGTAATTGCATCGATGGAGGAGAAGAAACTTGTCGAAAAAGGCGAATCATAGTACTGAAAAGCCATTTTTGATTGACGATTACCAAAGAATAAATGAAATTTTCTCTGGACAATCGTCCTTGTTTTTTGTTGAATGCGTATTCTTGTGTGACAAGAATAGTTTATCGGACTTAATCACGGATGTTTATTGACTGGAATTCAGGATGGAACTGATAAAACAGATTAAAGATGCCGAAAGTCGAGCCAAAGATATCATCGAAAAGGCCAAACAGGATGCCGCGTTATTGTCCGAAGAGACCCGGAAAGAGCGAGCTGAACGGCTTAAGGCAGCTCAGAATCGCCGGATAGAGGCGATTGACGAGGCCGTAAGCAAAGCCGAACAGGACGGCACAACACAGGTCGAACAAATCGCACAGGCCGGTGCCGAGGCCGTATCCTCCATGAAGGCCTCTTGTTCAGAAAAAACCAACGCCTGTGTCGAAAAGGTGTTATCACAATTGCAAGAGAGCTGATATTCAATAGTTCGGTTATCCCCGTGAAGAATCAGAAATACTCTAACAGTGCAGAGAAGCGGAAAACGGAGTTGTTCGTAAGCGTATAGGAGTTTGAGTCAGATGGCACTTGCATCAATGCAGAAAGTGATGATTGTGGCACACCGCAGTCAGGCGACGGAGTTGCTTGGGGTGTTGCAGGATGCGGGTCTTGTCCAGATTCTCGATGCCGAACGCGCGATGGTTACGAAAGAATGGCCGGAGTTGGTCGTCGAGAGCAAGCGGCATCGCAGCATCGCCGAAACCACGGACCGGCTCGGCAAGGCCATTGACTTTTTAAAGCCCTACTCAGAAAAAGATGCCACTTCCCTATTTGCACCCTTTATTTCGGTGGATGAAGCAACATATAACAACATCGTTTCCCAAAAAGATTCACTATCGTATCTGGGCCAAGTTGAAGAAATCAGCACTAAATTAGAGAAACTGGCGACAGAGGCCGAAAACCTTAACACACAGCTAATCAAGCTCACGCCGTGGCAGACATTGACCGTTCCGGTTGAGCAGTTGGGCGGTTTTTCGACCTCGACGGTGTTTGTCGGCCAGGTTGGCGACCAGCATTTTGACCTGCTTTGCGAAAAACTCACCGAATTTGAGGCCGCTGTTGAGATCGTTGCCCCGTTCAATCGCACACAGGCGTGTGTTATTATTTGTTTTAATGAGGTTGCCGGTGATGTCCACAAGGCGTTGCGTTCGGTTGAATTTGAAGCGGCGGCATTTGAGGGGGTATCCGGAACCGTTGATGAAAATATCCGCCGCATTCAAAATCGTACAGATGAGATTGTTGCCGAAAAAGAGGCATTGGCGAACCAAGCGGTCGAATTAGCCAAAGACAAGCTGAATATGCAGATTCTTTTTGACCATCTGCAAAATCTGCACGGCCGCCTTGCGGCGCGGTCGGCGGCTCCAGCGACTGACCATGCGATATTTCTTGAGGGTTGGGCGAAAAAGAAAGATTTTGCCCATCTTGAAAGGTTAGTAACACAGTTTAACGCCTGTGATGTCGCCGCTATTGAAGCGGCTGTGGACGAAGAACCCCCGGTTGAGATCGAAAACGGTCCGATGACCTCGCCGTTTGAAGCGGTGACGCGGCTTTATGGGATGCCGGCGACTTCGGATGTGGACCCGACCGTTTTTCTGGCCCCGTTTTTTGCGATATTCTTTGGCATTTGTCTGACGGATGCGGCTTATGGGCTGATTATGATCGGGTTTTTGTGGTGGCTCCTCCGGAAAATCAAGGGCGACAAGAAGTTCGTGATGATGATGATCTTCTGTTCAATTAGCACCGTTGTCGCAGGGGCACTGACCGGTGGGTGGTGCGGCGATACGATTCAGCAGTTCATTCCCCAATTGGCCGGTATTCGTAATGCCCTGATGTGGTTTGACCCGCTTGAAAAACCGATGTACTTCTTCAATATTTCTTTGGGGCTTGGCTATTTACAGATTATCACCGGTATTTTCATTGGCTTTGTCCATAAATTCAGACGCGGCGAAAAAATGGCCGCTGTTTTTGATCATTTAAGCTGGTTCATCTGGCTCAACAGTTTGGCGATCTTTGGATTGGCCAAGGCCGGACTCTTTGGTGAAGATTTTGCCTGGCTGGGTACGGTTGCCGGTGTTGCGGCCATCGTACCGGCATTGATGATTATCCTGTTCAGTGAGCGAGAAGGCGGCTGGGGCGCACGCATCGGAATGGGTCTGTACAATGTATTCAGTACCGTGTTTTATGTCGGCGATGTACTCAGTTATATCCGTCTGATGGCACTGGGGATGGTAACGGCCGGATTTGGTATGGCCATCAATGAAATCGTCAAGAGCGTTATGGAGATGGGCGTATTCGGCTATATTCTTGGTGCGGTCATTTTTGTTGGCGGTCATGTGTTTAACATCGCTAACTCCGCATTGAGCGCATTCGTCCATAGTATGCGTTTGCAGTTTGTAGAATTCTTTACCAAGTTCCTGCAAGGCGGCGGAAAAGAGTTTGACCCGTTGCGGGAAAATTATCGTTATATCGAAGTCAAAAAAGAAAAGCCGTAAGGGCAAAATAAAAACAACCACACGAAAGTTTAGAGTTTTAGAAAGGACAAGTGAAATGGAAGATTATGCTTTAGGGATTGCTTATTTAGGGGCTGCTTTGGCCGCATTTATGGCGGGTATTGGTTCGGCTATTGGGATTGGTATTGCCGGCCGAAGCGCCACCGGCGTTTTGAGCGAAAAACCCGAACGGTACGGCCAACTTTTCCTTCAAGTTGTACTGCCCGGAACGCAGGGCTTCTACGGTTTTGTTATTGCATTTTTTGCGATGGGCGTAATCGCGGAATTCAAAGAGGGCGTGGACCTGCCCAACGCATTGGCTATTTTGGCGGCATGTCTGCCGATTGCCTTTGCCGGGATGCTTAGCGCGATCCATCAGGGTAAGACCTGTGCTGCCGGTATCCTGATGACGGCCAAACGACCTGAGATGGCGGTTAAGGCCGGTGTTCTCTATGCGGCGATGGTGGAAGTCTATGCGGTACTGGGCTTCTTGATCTCGTTGCTGATTCTGCTGGGGATTAATCCTCCGGCCGCGGTCTAAGTCGAATCAATTAACACTTCCTGATATATAGTTTCTTACAAGTGAAATTGAGCGCAAAATGGGCATGAAATTGTTACAGTTTTGAATTTGGGTTATTTGAATTTAAGATTTGTTTCGGATTCAGTGCTTCGAATTTAGAATTTCCGGCTTGTCCGGGTTAGGATGTTTGCACTATGAATGCAGAACAGGTGGTACAAAAGATACTCGCCGAAGCTGAGACCGAGGCCCGGAAGATTCTGGATGAGGCCAGGGACAAAGCCGCTGAACAAGGATCACAGCTTGATAGTGAGCTTGCGGAGTTTGGCGCCAAGACGGATCAACTTGCCGCCGAAGCGGGCGAGGATAAATTGCAGCGGATGTTGGCCAATGCCCGCATGGATAACGCCAAACAGTTGCTGGCGACAAAGGTCGAAATTCTCAATGATGTCTTCGAGCGGTCCAAAAAGGCGGTCAACGAGCTATCAGATGAGCGTTATCTGTCCTGGGCCATGGCGACGATGAAGCAGGCCGTCGAGTCCGGTGATGAGGAAGTGATCGTTGGCAAAGACGAGAAACGCATTGACAGCAACTTTGTCAAGAAGGTCAACCGCGAACTGGGAACCGGCTTTAAAGGCAATCTGCTGCTGAGTACCGAAAGAGGTGATTTTGCGGGCGGGTTTATCCTGTCCCGCGGCAAGGTGCAGATCAATGCGACTATAGATGTCATGATCGGTACCCTTCGCGAGTCGATAGAGATTGAATTGTCGCAATTGCTTTTTGATACTGAGTGATACAGGAAAAACAAAAATTGGCAACAGCATTGAATAATGAAATCAGTTTTTATCGATACCCGCCGATCGGGCCGGAGGATTGGCGATATGCTTATCCGACTGCCAAAGTGCGTGTGTTGGAATTAGCGATGATCCCACGCGGCACCTTTGTGGATATGGCCAATGCCGGCTCCCTTGCCGAAGCCGCGGAACTGCTGGCCGGAACGGATTATACGGTTGACGCCAATGCGGATTCGCAGCAGATTGAGCAGATGCTGATGAATTGCCGCACTCAGTCGCGGCAACTGTTTTCAGACTTGATCTTGGACGAGGGGATTTTGAGCTTTCTTCGTGCCCGTGAGGATTTTGCCAATATGAAACTGGCGATTCGCCGCGTGGTAACGGAGCGGCCGCTTGGGCTGGATTACAGCAATGAAGGCAATGTGCCTGCCGAAGAGTTTGAGGAAATTTTCGAGCAGGAAAACTATGAGCGGTTTCCTGATTATTTGCAGGATGCGGTTGAAGCAGCGGTTTTGGGGTACTACGAAAACAAAGATATTCGCCGGATCGATTACGAGATCGACCGCGTGCAAAGCGCTTGGCGAGTTCAGCAGGCGGTAAAATCAAAAAATGTGTTCTGCTTGTCGCTGGTGCGGGTTCGGATCGATCTGGACAATATCCGTACGATGCTTCGCTTAAAGATGGCCGAACGGGATGAAGAAACGAAGTTTTTCCTGCCGGGTGGTTTTGTGGATGCGGAAAAATGTGTTCAGGGTCTTGACGCTGGCTATGAAGCGATCGGAGCCCTGTTTTATGCGACTCCGTATTTTGAATTGCTGGAAGCATCGATTCCCTATCTTCGCAGCGAAAAATCATTTTTGAAGCTGGAAAAAGAATGTGAAGATTTCGTTAAGGGTTTCTTAAAGACTTCTCGCAGTATCGCCGCCGGACCGCAGCCGGTGGTTGCGTATTTTTTGATGAAAGAGGCCGAGGTTCGCACGGTGCGAATGATGCTGACCGGCAAGAAGAATGGATTAACACCGAAACTGCTCCTCGACCGTCTCGGCGAGTGGATGTCGTAAAAAATAACAGCTACAGAGAACACAGAGGTTTAAGAGGACTATCTTGAAAAAAACTCTGAGAACTCTGTGTTCTCTGTGGCAAAAATAAAAAAGCGAAAGGATAGAAATGGAAGGTAAGGCCGCCGTATTAGGCAGTGCTGATTTTGTGATGCCCTTTGCCGCGTTGGGTCTGGATACATTCCCGACCGAATCGGATGCCGAACAGGTGCAGGAAAATGCCGCCTCCATTTTGAAGCAGAAATATGCCCTGGTGGTCGTGGCCGAAAATATCGCCCGGTCCGCACAGGTCGTTTTTGAGACAACCCAGCGGAATGCGACCCCGTGTGTCGTGGTGGTTCCGTTTACGACCGAGCCAGAGGGTGTTGCCACTGAATCATTGGGAAAAATGCTCCTGATGGCAACCGGTATCAATATTTTGAAAAACTAAATGAATGTGGCACTTAAGGTGGCGCGGGCTTCCAGCCCGTGAATCACGGCTAAGATGGCCGTGCCACAAAGACTCGAGAACTTAAAAAAGGTTTTGCGATGGCAGAATTAAAAAGCGGAAGAATTATTAAAGTAGCCGGCCCGGTTGTCATGGCTGAGGGCATGATGGGCGCTCGGATGTATGATGTGGTTCGCGTGGGTGCCGAAAACCTGATCGGTGAGATCGTGGAACTGCGGGGTGAAAAAGCCAGTATTCAGGTCTATGAGGACACGGTCGGAATCGGTCCGGGCGAAGAGGTGGTCAACACCGGCGCTCCGTTGAGTGTGGAGTTGGGCCCCGGGTTGATAGAAAGTATTTATGACGGCATTCAGCGGCCTCTGGATCAGTTGGTCGAAGCGCAGGGCGAATACATCAAACGCGGCAGCGCCATTCCCGGCCTGCGTCGTGAGACAAAGTGGCATTTTAAGCCGACGGTCGATAATGGCAGCGAGGTTGTTGCCGGTGATGTGGTGGGCGAAGTTCAGGAGTCCACCTTGGTCAATCATAAGATTATGGTTCCAGCCGGAGCCGCCGGAAAAGTGGACGGCCTGAAAGAGGGCGACTATACGGTCGATGAGATCATCGGTGGTATGACCCATGCTGACGGCAGCAAGACCGAACTTAAATTGATGCAAAAATGGCCTGTTCGTCGTCCGCGACTGGTTAAGCAGCGACTGAATCCAAACAAGGTTTTGATTACCGGCCAGCGCGTGATCGATGCGTTTTTCCCCATCGCTCGCGGTGGGACGGCCTGTGTGCCGGGGCCGTTTGGGACAGGCAAGACCGTGGTTCAGCACCAGTTGGCCAAATGGGTTGATGCCGATGTGGTCGTCTATGTAGGGTGTGGCGAACGCGGTAACGAGATGACCGATGTACTCAGGGAGTTTCCGGAACTGATCGACCCGCATTCAGGCGAACCGTTGATGAAACGGGTGGTGTTGCTCGCCAATACCTCGGATATGCCGGTGGCTGCGCGTGAAGCGTCGGTTTATACCGGTATCACGATTGCCGAATACTATCGCGATATGGGCTACTCGGTGGCATTGATGGCTGACAGTACCAGTCGATGGGCCGAGGCCATGCGTGAGATTTCCACGCGGCTGGAAGAAATGCCCGCTGAAGAGGGCTATCCCGCCTATCTGGGCGCTCGCATCGCATCGTTCTATGAACGGGCTGGCCGCGTGGTGTGTGCCGGTTCACCCGAGCGAGAGGGTTCCTTGTCAGTGATTGGTGCGGTGAGTCCTCCCGGTGGTGATTTGTCCGATACCGTGGTTCAGGCGACACTGCATGTGGTCAAGGTGTTCTGGTCATTGCAGGCCCGACTGGCACAGCAGCGCCATTTCCCGGCGATTGACTGGTTGACCAGTTATTCATTCTACAAACAGCATCTGCCGGATTCCTTTGATGATAAGCAGATGGGTAAGGAATTTTCTGAGATGGTGCAGCAGGCGATGACCCTGCTGGAGCAGGAATCGCAGTTGATTGAGATCGTTCGATTGGTTGGTGCCGAGTCCATCAGTGCCCAGGACCGTATGGCGTTGGAAACCTCCAAGAGTATTCGTGAGGACTTCCTGCACCAGAACGCGTTCCATAAGGTCGATACCTTTACGCCGGTGGAAAAGCAGTACGAACTGCTCAAACTGATCCTGCACTTCCACCAGGCGGGTTTGACAGCGATCGATAACGGCATTGATACCAGTGAGATCTTCAAATTGCCGGTGCGTGAAGACATTGCCCGTGCGAGCTATATCGACAATAACAAGACCGAACAGGTCATTGCGATTAAAGAGAGTATTGACGAACAGGTCAAGGGCTTGTATGAGGCGGTAACGAGTTAGAAAATCCTGTCTGAAAATGATGAGTGAAAATTCGTATCTATTCGCAGTTCTTTTTTGTGGACTCTTATGGGATGCGACGAAAATAGAGAATAGTTCCAGTAAAGCCATAAACGGGAGTTAGAAATGCTGAAAGAGTATAAAACGGTCTCCGAAATATCCGGACCGCTGATGATGGTTGAGGGCGTTGATAATGCCAAGTACGGCCATATTGTGGATATCGAATTGACCGACGGTTCGATGCGTCACGGCCAGATATTGCAGGTCGAGGGCGATAAGGTGATGGTGCAGGTCTTTGAAGGCACTGCGGGCATTGATGTCAGCGGTACAACGGTTCGCTTTTTGGGCAAGCCGATGGAACTGGCGGTTTCGCCGGACATTCTGGGCCGCGTATTCAGCGGTACCGGCGTCCCGATAGACAACGGACCGGCAATTATTCCCAAGAAGAAGATGAATATTAACGGCAGCCCAATCAATCCATATGCACGGGACTATCCGAATGAGTTTATCCAGACCGGTATCAGTACCATCGATGGGCTGAACCCGCTGGTTCGCGGCCAGAAACTGCCCATCTTCTCCGGTGCGGGTCTGCCGCATGATGAGATGACCGCCCAGTTGGCACGGCAGGCATCGGTTCGCGGAAAAGGCGAGTCGTTTGCGGTTGTCTTCGCTGCGATGGGCATTACCTTTGAGGCCGCCCAGTTCTTTATTAACGACCTGACCAACACCGGCGCCATTGAGCGGGCGGTGCTGTTTATCAACTTGGCCAATGACCCGGCGATTGAACGAATTTCCACGCCGCGTGTGGCACTGACGGCGGCGGAGTATCTGGCCTTCGAAGAGGACATGCATGTATTGGTTATCCTGAACGATATGACCAACTATTGCGAAGCGTTGCGCGAAATTTCCGCCGCTCGTAAGGAAGTCCCCGGCCGACGCGGTTATCCGGGCTATCTCTATACGGACTTGGCGACGATTTACGAACGAGCCGGTCGCATCAAGGGCAAAAAGGGTTCGATCACGATGGTGCCGGTTTTGACGATGCCCGAAGATGATAAGACTCACCCGGTACCGGACTTGACCGGTTATATTACAGAGGGACAGATTATTATGAGCCGGTCGCTGCATCGTAAAGCGATTTCGCCGCCGGTGGATGTCCTGCCGTCGCTGTCGCGTCTGAAAGATAAGGGCATCGGCCCGGATAAGACGCGCGAGGACCATGCGTCGTTGTACAACCAGCTTTATGCTGGATATGCCCGCGGCAAGGAGGCCCAGGAACTGGCGACGATTCTCGGCGAGGCGGCGTTGTCCGAAGAGGACCAAAAGTATATGCGGTTTGCTAATGAGTTTGAGAGCCGCTATATCTCGCAGGGGTATTATGAAAACCGCGACATTATGGAAACGCTGGATCTGGGCTGGGAATTGTTGAGCATGTTCGATGATGTCGAGCTCAAACGAATCGACAAGGACATGATCGAAAAGTACATGCCCAAGTTCCGCAACAAATAAAGAAACCACGGATTGCACAGATTAACACGGATTTTTTTCAGACAGGATTAACAGGATTTACAAGATTTTTTTATCATGAAGTTACTACAAGTAGATGAAGAAAAAATATATAAATTCCGTGTATTTCCGTGATTTCTGTGGTTAAGAAAAAAAACTCTGAGGCCTCTGTGTCCTCTGTGGCAAAAAATAAAAATAGAAAGTTGTTTGAATGCTTCAGAATGTAAACGCAACACGCATGGAATTGCTTTCGCTGCGAAAGCGGGTGGGCTTGGCGCTTCGCGGGCATCGATTGCTCAGCCAAAAGCGCGATGAGATCTGCCGCCAGTTGGTGCAAATCGCCCGCGACCTCAAAAGTCTGCGCAGTAAGGTCGAACAGGAGCTTCTGGAAACGACGCGCCGGTTTATGATGGCCCGTGCGACGATGGAACCCGAACATATCGCCGCGGCGTTGGAAGTGCCGACCAAGCGGTTCAAGCTGGTGATGAGTTTTGCTTCGATCATGAGTGTGCGTGTCCCAAAGCTTGCCAAGGAGATCGAAGGCGACATCATGTGCTATGGCTTTTCAGGAACCAGCGGCGAGATGGACATAGCCCTGCGGGCTTTGGAACGCGCCTTTGACAGCTTGATTGAGCTGGCTGAAAAAGAAAAGCAGTGTCAGTTATTGGCCACCGAGCTGCAATCAACCCGCCGCCGTGTGAATGTGCTGGAGCATGTGGTCATCCCCGAAACACAAGAAACCATCAAGTACATTTATGCCAAGCTCGGCGAGGCCGAACGCGACAACATCAGCCGCCTGATGAAAATAGCCGACATCATCCGAGCATAGTTGCCGAATGCGGGCGCCAGAGCCCGCACGGCGTGGTACGGGTCCGATTGTTTGCGAAATAGAAATAGCTGGTACAATTGGATCAGCCGCTTACTTAATTGATGAATGAGGAAATCGCATGGATAAATCAAATGAATTGAATCCGCAGAGCTGTTCGACGTTTGAAATGACGAAGTACTCCCTGGGGGCCTGTACCGAATCGTTGGTTTTGAATTCGTTTTTCGGTTTTTCAATGCTCTATTATACCAAGGCACTGGGGCTGGGTCCTGAGATGGCGGGGATTGCGACATTTGTCGCGACATTGTGGGATGCAATATCCGACCCGGTCATGGGACATATCAGCGACAATACCAGGAACCGTTTTGGTAAACGCCTCCCGTATATGTTTGTCGGCGGTGTCCTCATGATCATCAGTTTTTTCTTTATCTGGTATGTGCCGGACTTCTTCAAAACAGAGTTGGTTATCGGTTCGACCACAATTTCTGCGATGACCATGATTTTCGCTTATTTGGTGGCCATGAACCTGCTGCTCCGAACGGCTTATACGGTGTTTGTCGTTCCCTATACGGCATTGGGGTTTGAGATATGTACTGACTATAACGGTCGCTCTAAATTGCAAGGGATCAGAATGGGCCTGAACATGGCCGCCAATCTGCTGGGACCTGCTACGGCATGGCTTATCTTCTTTCCTAATAATCCCACGACAGGTGAAATCAAAGATACGCAGATCGCTCAGAATTATATTAATATGGGAGCGGCTTTTACCGTCGCTGCTTTTGTCTTTCTGCTCTTGATGTTGTTTTTTATGGCCAAGTATATGAAAGATTCGAGACAGGATACGACCTGCCATGGGAATGTGGGGGCATTCTTTACAAATATGAAGGAGATTCTATCGGATAAATACCCCCGATGGGTCTTTGTCTTTATGTTTTTTGTTCTATTGGGAATCGTATTAGTCAGTACGCTGCAGATGTTTGTCTTTGATGATTTCATGAAGCTCGATGGCTTGCAGAAGACTATTACGCATGGCGGAACGATGGTGGGCATGGGGATTGGCTCTTTATCGCTGGCGTTTTTTGTCCGGCGATTTGACAAAAAAGGGGCGATTTACATTGCCGTAACAGGGTCAGTTTTATGCGAGCTGATTTTGGCCGGATTATTTTTAACCGGGTTTATGAAACCCGATCAGGTCATCTGGCAGAAGTGTGTTCCGGCCGGGACGGTTATTCAAGAAGTCGTCACCGCTGCTGATTTTATGAGTCCCGACCTGATTATCTGTCAGAAGAGTGTTCCGGTTGGAACGGTTATTCAAGAAGTCGTTACCTCAGCCGAACAGACGCTCGGGGATATTACCATTCCCGTTGGGACGGTGATGGCAGATGTTAAAACCACCGACGAACAGAAAGTCCGAAATATTACCATTCCCGTTGGGACGATCATTACAGATGTTAAAACTAAGGACGAACAGAGGGTTGGAGATATTTCTGTCCCGGACGAGACGGTGATTGCAAATGTTAAAGCCACCACTGAACAGACGTTCGAAGGTAATACCATTCCCGTTGAGACGGTGATTACAGGTGTTGAAATAACCACCGACATGATGATTGGCGGTATTCCGATTGCATTCATCCTTTTCACACTTCTTCATGGGGCCTACTGGTTTGGTAACGGTATACTGTTGCCGATCGCGGTATCTATGATGGCGGATGTTTCAGAAATTCATAAGATTGAAACAGGTGTGAACAAAGACGCAAGTTATGCAGCGATGTTCTCATTAGCAATGAAAATTTCTACTGCTGTTTCCGGTCTGGTTGCTGGCTACTGCCTATTATGGACAGGCTTTCAGTCGGGTGCTGATGTGGTGCAAACACCGGAATCTGTTTGGCGGGTGTGTGCCTTAACATTTGTTGCCGGTCCCTTGGCACAGTTGGCGGCATTGATATTGATCCGTCGATATCCAGTGGATCAGTCCTTTATTGAAAAAATGCGTTTAGAGACAGCCGAATAATCCATTCATTTTGCTTGAGGAGTATTTCACTCAAAGTACGAAAGATATTATGCGTTTTCGCATGGACATTGCCCTGCGGGCGATGGAGCATGTCGTCATCCCTGAAACACAG
>JAGGWF010000017.1 GCA_021157685.1 Planctomycetota bacterium
AAAGACACCTGTCGTGATGAAAAAAAGGCAGGATTCACAGGGAAATGAAACGCGATACAATTATATAATGGCTGAAAAAATAAAACAACTTCCGCAATACGATATGTCCCGTGACCCCTATTCAATTTTCTCTACCACAACTTCAGCCCCGATAATACCACCGTCCAATAATAATGTCAAGGAAAATCTGATTTATCTCTTTTTTTTGTAATTTTTATTGCCTGACAGTTCGAGCAGTTAAGTACAAGATTCTCCAAAAAGCACAAAATAACAGTGGAATTTGCCGCCTTCCCCTGCTATTTTGCCGCGTCGAACTGCAAATACAAAATTTTGGACGGGTTTATGGAAAATCTCAAAACAAAACTGCAAAGCGTTTCTCAAGGTCAACTTATGGTTTTTTTAGAAGATCTGTTGCCCGAGCAGAAAGAGTCATTATTGCGGCAAATTGAAGATCTGGATTTTCAAAAGATCCCCGAATGGGTCGCAAAATATGTCAAAAATGATGGCCTGCTGAAGATTCCCGACCATTTTGACCCGGCTCCTTCATATCCGTCCCGTCCGAAAACTGATGAACAGGGCGAAAAATATGCCAAGGCCACCAAGGCCGGAGAAGACCTCATTCGACAGGGCAAGATGGCCGGGTTCGTCGTGGCCGGGGGGCAGGGAACGCGGCTGGGGTTTGATGGTCCCAAGGGAAATTACCCGATCTCGCCGGTCAAAAATAAGACCCTGTTCCGGATTTTTTCGGAAAATCTGCTCGCCGCGGCCCAAAAATACAACACCGTCATCCCATTCTATATCATGACCAGTCCGCTGAATCATGACACGACTGTCGAGATTTTTGAAGCGGCGGACTACTACGGTCTCGGCACAGAAAATGTGTTCATCTTTCAGCAGGGCACACTGCCCAATTTTGATTTTGACGGTCGCATTCTGCTGGCCGAAAAGGACAAAATCGCCTCCAGCCCGGATGGTCACGGCGGCAGCCTCAGGGCTTTGCACAGCAGCGGGGCGATTGCGGACATGAAAAAACGCGGCGTCGAATACCTGAGCTATTGGCAGGTCGACAACCCCCTTGTCAGCGTGGTTGATCCGCTGTTCATCGGTCTGCATGTAACCGATGACGCCGAGATGAGTTCCAAGGCATTGCTCAAGGCCGGACCGACTGAAAAGGTCGGGAATTTCTGCCTGGTTGACGGCAAGGTTACGGTGATCGAGTATAGCGACGTCCCGGATGAGGCGACACACCGGAAGAATCCCGACGGCTCTCTGGCGTTTGAGCTTGGCTCGATCGGAATTCACATGATCGATGTATCGTTCATAGAAAAACTGAACAAAGATGGCGATTTTGCACTGCCGTTCCACCGTGCCGTTAAGAAAATTCCCCATATTGATAAAAAGGGTGATCGCGTCCAGCCGGAAACTCCGAACGGCGTGAAGCTTGAGACCTTTGTCTTCGATGCGATTCCGATGGCCAAACAGTCGGTTATCCTGCAGACGCTGCGGGAGAATGAATTTGCGCCGGTTAAAAATGCCGCCGGCACCGATAGTGCAGAGGTAACTCGCCAGATGATGACCGGCCGCACCGCCGCCTGGCTGGAAGCGGCTGGGGTCAAAGTTCCTCGTAAATCTGACGGAAGTCCGAATTGCACTCTGGAGATCGCCCCGAGTTTTGCGCTGACGGCGGAAGACCTGAAGGCCAAACGCGACCAAATCCCTGAAATCAATCCCGGCGACAAACTTTATCTGGGTTGAAATTTATTTCGGCATTACTCATCGGGATATTTCAGCTTCCATTGTTTTCGGATTCGGTCCATCGTCTGCATGATTTCCAGACTTTCGTCCAGCGGCATGAGATTGCTCTGGGTCTTCTTTTTTCGCAGGCAGTTAGCGATGTGGTCGGCTTCGAACTGGAACCCATTTCCGGGATGTGAGAAATTCACCGTTTTTGGCTGGCGGTCTTTTAGTTGCAGGGTCAGGGTTTGCGGACGATAAAAATTCGGCCCTGCGGCGATCATCCCTTTGCGGGCATAAATGCGGGCTTCGGCATTCATTTCAACGCGGCTGCTGCAGGCAAGCATGGCGGTGGCTCCATGGTCATATTGAAATGTCAATGAAGACTGGTCATCGACGCCGGTTTTTCCCATGTGGACGGCGGATACAATGGTTTTCGGCGGCTCTGCGTAAACCATTGATGCGAATGAAACCGGATAGATCCCCAGATCCAGCAGGGCCCCGCCGCCGAGCGTGGGATTATTGATACGATGTTTGGGCCCGACTTTGAAATGGATGCCGAAATCCGCCTCCAGAGCCAACACCCGGCCGATCCGTTTTTCACGGAGCCACTTTCTCAGTTGAACAGTCGCCGGAAGAAACCGAGACCACATGCCCTCCATGAAGAAGACATCGTTCTTCTGGGCTGTCTTTATCATTCGCCGCAATTGTTTTGCGTTCATCGCAACGGGCTTTTCACACAACACCGCCTTGCCGGCTCGCATCGCTAAAATGGAATGTTCCATATGCATCGGGTGCGGCGTGGCCACATAGACCGCATCAACATCGGCATCTGTGACCAACTCTTCATAGCTGCCGCAGGCGACCGGGGCATTGTGCTTTTTGGCAAAGGCGTTTGCCTTGCGTTTGGAACGGGAACCGACCGCCGCCAGTTCACCCCATTGAGAATGGGCTAAATCGTCCGCGAATTTTCCCGCGATACCGCCGCAGCCCAGAATACCCCAATTGATAGTTTTCGACATTTTTGATTCCCTGGTTTTCGTTATGATGCCCGCTCCATGACTGTCGCGGCTCTGTTTCTGTTAATTTCTCAGTGCCTTAATCGGTGCCGGCATTCGGCCCTTGCGTTTGACGAATTTGCCGCCGGCTTTTTTGGCGACGGGCATGATCGGTGCGGTGCCGAGCAGTCCGCCAAAATGAATGCTCTGCCCGGCGCGTTTGCCCGGTACAGGGATCACCCGCACGCTGGTGGTCTTATTGTTGGCGATACCGATCGCCAGTTCATCGGCGATAATCGCACTGATAATTTCCGGCGGCGTCGAACCGGGGATCGCGAACATATCCATTCCGACCGAGCACACGCTGGTCAGCGCTTCCAGTTTTTCGAGCGTCAGGTATCCTTCTTTAACGGCGCGGATCATTCCCGCATCCTCGCTGACGGGGATAAATGTGCCGGAAAGTCCGCCGATACGACCGGACGCCATGACGCCGCCTTTTTTGACCGCATCGATCAACAGGGCCAGGGCCGCGGTGCTGCCGGGGGCGCCCATACGATAGACGCCCATCGCCTCGATGATCTCGGCGACTGAATCGCCCGCCGCCGGCGTTGCCGCCAGTGAGAGGTCTACAATACCGAACTCAACGCCGAGAATATTGGCCACCTCGCGGCCGATCAGCTCACCGGCTCGGGTAATCTTAAAGACGGTTCGCTTGATGACTTCGGAAAGTTCCGTCAGATCGCAATTAGGGTTTTGTTCGACGACCGCCTTGACCACGCCGGGGCCGCTGATGCCGATGTTGAGTGAATAGTCCGATTCGCCGATGCCGTGATGGGCGCCGGCCATAAACGGGTTGTCCTCCGGTACATTGGCAAAGACCGCTATCTTGGCACAGCCGATACCGGTTTTGCTTTTGACGGCCAGATCCTTGAGAATGTGGCCAAATCGCTCAACCGCGGTCATATTCAGCCCGGCCAGTGTCGATCCCATATTCAGGAACGCGCACACTCTCTTCGTCTGTGACAAGGCCCGCGGAAGGGAGTTCATCAGGTTCGCATCCGAGGCGGTCAGCCCCTTTTGCACATACCCCCCAAAGCCGCCAATAAAGTCGATATTCGCCGCCGCCGCCGAGCGGTCCAGCGTTTTGGCGACCTTAACAGCCGTCGCGACAGTTGTCGGCAGCGGTTCCAGCAATAACGATACCGGCGTAACCGAAACGCGGCGGTTGACGACCGGAACGCCGTATTTACTTTCCATCGCATTGGCGGCGGCATTGAGCTTTTTGCCCATCGTCACGATCCGCTGCTCGATCCGTCCGCAGAAGTGGTCCACATTACGGTCCATGCAGTCCTTCAGGTTGATGCCCAGGGTAACGGTGCGGATGTCAAAATGCTGCCGCAGCGTCATATTGACGGTTTCAAAAATTTCCTCGACGGTTATAGCCATTGTCTTGCTCTCCGGTATTCGGTTTTAGGGTCCTTTCGTTTTCAGGGCCTATTGTAGTTGTGCGGCGACCCGGATGCACGGAAAAAAGGCAGCGTCTTTTTTAGATGATTGTGGCAATGATAGAATGCCAGTCATATTTTATTGAGGGATTGACAGTGGACGGCCTTAATCTTTCGGGAGCGTCCAACGAACAAATCGTTTTATATCAACTTCCCGGCATCTATTGCTGATTTATATGACATCACAAAAGGGGGTAACCGTTCACGCGGTTTTTATGGTTCAATCCTCAAACCACAGAACCGAAGGGTTCCCGAGACAATAAACGGGTGGCACGGTCAAGCTCTGCTTGGCCGTGTTCGGCTCAATTGTGTCTCCGGCCCCGCAACTCACCGGGAACAAAACAGCAAAAAGAAGAAATTCTGCTCCCTTTACAATACCCGCTCTACCGCATACAATACATGTTCAGAAAATAAAATCACCTAAAACACAAAGGTTCTCAGATGGTTGAGAAGGTAGAACTGAATACGGTTGCAAACTTTGTCTGGGCTAACTCTGACAGGAGCCGGTGGAGTAATAGTCTGGCAGTATTGAAAATTTAGAATAAATTCTATCACACAGCCGCGGGTTCTCTCGCCTTGCGCAGCTTTTTTGTAACCGTTCACGCGGTTTTTATGGTTTAATCCTCAAACCACAGAACCGAAGGGTTCCCGAGACAATAAACGGGTGGCACGGTCAAGCTCTGCTTGGCCGTGTTCGGCTCAATTGTCTCCGCCACCGCAACTCACCGGGAACAAAACAGCAAAAAGAAGAAATCCGTTCCCTTTACAATACCCGTTCCATCGCATATAATGCATGTTTAGAAAAATAAAATTGTTTGAGATACGAAAAAATGATCGCTCCCTCCCTTTTTTAGGGAGATAGAGGAACTATGGGTAAGAAAAAAAAACATCAAAAAAATCCCCACCCCAAACCATTACCCCCTCCGAAAGACCATTTTTTAAAAGCGAATATATTAGTTTTGATTGGACTGGTTGTTGTCATTTGCATGATGCGGCTTCATACCTACAATGAACCCCTTGAAAGAGATATTGCGAGTCATTCCGTTATTGCCCAAGAACTTCTAAACGGCCGGCACCTTTATTCGGACTTGTGGGACAGCAAGCCGCCGGCGATATTTGTGACCTATGCTGTTTTTAATTTCATTTTTGGAATGGGGCCTTTAGCTGTCTATTTTCTCGGAATAACGGCGGCTATTCTTACTTTGATCGGTGTCTATAAGGTGGGCGCCGAGATAGCGGGCACAACGGGCGGCCTTTGGTCGGCGGCCTTTTGGACATTTATCTGCAGCGATCTATGGATGTGGGCAAATCAGCCGAATATCGAGGTCTGCATCAATGCATGTCTTGTCTGGGCATTTTACCTGTTGATTTCTGCTCGGGTCGATCAGCTTCAATGGATTCGCTGGATGATGATTGGTGTTCTTTTTGGCTTGGCGACCCTGTACAAGCCGGTGGCCATCGTTTTTGCGGTTCTGATTTCAGCTGTTTATCTGTGCTGTCATTTTCGCTCGCTCAAAGAGTTTAAAATGGCCTTCGCCAGAGTTTGTTTGATCGGGGTTGGTGGTGGGGTGTTCTGGTTGTTTGTATTCGGGTATTTCGCAGCAACAAAGAGACTCGAAATTTTCTATGAAACCCTGTTTGATTATGCCGGTTACTATGCTCAAAGCAGAGGAGGGAATATTTATTCAAATATCGCAAGAGGGTTCAGCGTAGAAAAGCTGTTTTCGCGTCCGATGAAAAGCACGCCTGTCCTCGTGGTTTTGACGGTTGCCGGGGTCTTGTTAGGGCTATTAAAAGGGTGTCGAAAACAATGGATCGTACTCTTTTCTTTCCTGTTGGCCGCTCCGATCGCGATTTCTCTGCCGGGACGGTTTTACGCCCATTACTATCAACTCTGGCTGGTTCCTTTGGCTGTTGGAAGCGGATGTTTTATTGGCTCATTGAAAATGAAGGATAGGGTTTCGACATTATTTTTCAGAAATCTTATCGGATCCATTAGCTTGCTGATCTTAATGGTTATGGTGCTTGGGCAATACAAATATTCACCGGACCAATGGTCCACGCAAAAGTACGGCCCTCAGTTTGTTCATAACAAAAAAGTTGCCTTGGAGCTGGAGAAACGGCTCAAACCGGACGAAACGATGTATGTATGGGGTGTCAATCCCGAATTGTACTTTTGGACCCATCGCCAGCCGCCGACAGGGGTGATATGGTCAACCGATTTGGTTGAAGGACCATTGGCCGAAGAACATACTAAGCGGGCTTTAAGAGACCTTGAGAGAGTGTCTCCCAAACTTTTTGTGATTAACAACCGGCAGATGAAAACACCCAAGGATCATCCTGTAATTCAATGGGCACTAAAGAATTATGTCCCCATTTCCGGAAATCCACAGATGGGGCTGTTTTATGTCCTTGTCAAAAAGAATGACGGACCGCAGTAGTTTGTGAATGTATAAAATAAAAAAATGAGACTCTTAGGATAGAAGTTACGAAAGTTAATAATGGACGATTCAGTGATAATTAACAAAAAAAAGGATAAATACTTTTGGCTGACTGCCGGATTGCTCTGTATTTTACTGATTGCCGCAATGGCTCGCGACATTAACAGACCTTTTACCGGTTTACACAGCTGGGCCGAAGCGGCTTCGGCATGGCGGGCCAAAAATTTCCTAAAATACGATTTGGAATATACAAAGG
>JAGGWF010000176.1 GCA_021157685.1 Planctomycetota bacterium
ACATTAAGAACGCTCCCGACCCCCCCCAAAAAAAATAGCACCCACAAGCTAAGGTTTAACGGTACCACTCGGTGGGGCTCCTCCTGCTTACAGGGGCTGCCCATCGGCTGGGCGAGGGTACGGATTTAATCAATCTCAAGGATGTTTTCGCCGCCCCTTAATTGGGTTCTTTTTCCTCGCCAATTAAATGTTCCGCTTACGGTTTCGGGGAGTACAACGCGACCTTTGATCCCGTTTTTATCTTTTTTTAATGCTATTATTATTTCTCCGTTGGGATGGAGCATTTTGCTATTGATGTAGTTCAATTTACCAAGGTGCGGGGTAATATCGACCGTTTGAAACCCAGGGCTTGCAGGTTTGATGCCAGAGACCAACGACAGTAAGAAGTATGCCGGCGATGCACTCCATGCATGACTATCGGATCGTGTCGGTTCAAAAAACTCTCGTGTTGTCGTTAAGCCGTCATTCAACATATCCTGCCAAAGACTCAGTTGTTTCAGATATTCATCGCCCAGCCCGACTTTCTCGAGAGCTAGAGACAAATAGAAACGGTAGTAATAGGTCGCCTGAGCAATTTCTTGATTTTGAAGTATGTTCTCCATAATTTTTCTTTGTGTCTGTTTATCAACTGCGTTGGTCAGTACGGTCATAATATTGACCTGCTGACTGAATCGCCGCTTTTCAGTATTATCCGACATCAGCCCTTTGGTTTCATCCCAACAATATTTTACGACGGCTTCCTTTATGGAAATAGCTGTGTTTTCATACTCTTTGGCTAAACCCGTATAGCCAAAATCTCTGAATATGCGGGCGGCATATTCTGCGGCATAGGCAAATTGAAGGTTGAGAATCGAGTAATACCCTTGTTTATCCGTGGGCGGTTCTCCCGAGATCCAGTATTTCGAATGGGTGTAATCCACAAAGTTCCAAAACTTAACTTTCTTCATCATTCCCGTGTCATCGATTTTGGGCTGGAAAAACTGCAGGACCCCTAATATTCCGGGAATCATGGATTTCACAAATTCTTCATCGCCCGTGTGCATATAGTAATCGTGAATCATGGCGATCCATAGCAACGAGAAAGTGGGGATGTATTGTTTTTCTTTGCTGGGATACCGTGCCAGTGTGAGTCCGGATGGTTGTCGTGAATCTGAAAAATCAATGATGGCCTTGCGCCACAAAGAGGTATCGCCGGAGACATAGTAAGCGGTCAGGGCCTGTACCCGGGTATCCCCTACATACATAAGCTGTTCGTAGTACGGGGTGTCAAAAAAAGTTTCGTTGGTACAGAGTCTCTGCGTGCGCCAACAGATATCCCAAATGGGCTTTATGGATGGGTCGTCCGATTCAAAAGAGGCTTTTTCCTGAAGTGGATAGGCCGTAAAGTAACTATACAAGTTGTCCAAAACAAGGGGGTCGTCTTTCGTATGGATGGTGAGTTCTATATATCTGAAACATCTCCACCACAACGACTCCCATCGACGGTTTTCACCCCCGTCGGCCGTTATTAAATCGTGATTACCAATCATCTGTTTTCCTGCTATGTCATTTCTGTTTCCTTTCCTTTGCTTGTCATTATATAAGCTTTCAGCATAAGTAAGCTGGATGCTGCTGTTCTTGCCCCGACTGAATTCAAGGACGGGATAAGCAGTGGTCAGGTGCTGTTGATCAATTAATATGTGGAGTGTTGTATTGGGCTCAATGGTAACAGAGCGGGCTTTTATAAAGCCGTCCTGGACGGGTGACGAACTGCGTCTAACACATGAAAATAGCTGCTTCTTATATTCCATGGGAGGGATTTGGCGGGGATACAATAGTCTTCCCGGAAGAATGCTGCTGCGAGTGTGACAATCTTTAGGACATCCCTTGCCCAAACTTTTTGCCGGTTTCCAATCCCCCGGATTGATATCCTCCTGCAGGTCCCATATATGCTTTGAGGCCTTAAAGTCCTCACCCGGCCCGCTCACATAATAACCCGGTACTTGTACAGGAATGGGCGAATAGGCCGCATCTTTACAGACGGCCCATGAAGGACTGGTGTTCAAGACAGATTCGTGCTGACTGTTCCCTTGTAATATAAATCCGGTACAATGTGATATTTGCGCTCCCGGGCTAAACTCGCCGAAATTCCAAACGGTCGCAACGATGGTGTTCCCCCCTTTTTTAAGGTAGGGACTTATATCAATGGTTTCATACCGCCACCTCAGCAAGCTTCCTCGTGCCGGGCCGTTGCCTGCATATTTTCCGTTTACATATAACTTATATCGGTTGTCCGCTGAGATATGTATGATGAACGGTTCTTTGGGGTCATTAAGCTCAAAATTCTTTTTGAAGTGATACACTCCATACTCATGGCCTGTTATATCGGAGTGGGTGATCCATTCCGCCTGCCAGAAATATTCCAGCAAGTTTGTGTTGATGTCTTTGTTGTTTTGGCTATAGCCAATATAACTGCAAATAAATAAAGAGAGGAGTATGGCGGTTTTCCTTAGTGGACTTCCGTGTGGCGTCAAATAAATCATGATTCTATCCTTTTGTTTGCGAGTCGTCTTTTTTTGATCTTTCTCCGTGCTAAATTCCATTGTCGGTGATATCGACCGAGGCGCTCAAATCCATCCCCCTACCAAAACATGGAAGAACGGCTATTTTCACGGCCCGGCAGCGCTGGATTTTCGGGCGTAACACTGACAAGGGCGTGAGTCCGAAATAGAAAAACGGAAAGGGGGGGATTCGAACCCCCGGTACTCTTACGAGCACACTGGTTTTCGAAACCAGCTCGATAAGCCACTCCGACACCTCTCCATTTTAATGCTCATTCGCTATTTAAGCCGCAACCATCGCAGACGAAATACTTTACGCATTCGCTCGGTAAAACGCAATCCCATTTTTTGAGTGTTGGGATGAAAATCCTTTTTATAGAGCTCGGCCGCCGAATCCAATTCCGGTTTTCTGCCGAAAACAGTCAATAAAAGACTTGCTCCAAGGCCCAATCGGCGTGATTTCGGATTTTGCCGGGAAGTGGTCATCGCACGATCGCCCTGTTTGTTGCTTCCAGCAGAGCTTCGCCCTGAAAATGCTCAATCGATGAACTTGGCCAAAGCTGTTTGCGCTCTAGTATATTCGGCTCGGCATCGTAATACTGCTGCACGGCACCGGTTCCGCCTTCGACCTGTCCGGCGGTGCGGTAGTGGCCGTCCAGCAACCATTGGCTGAACGCCTCATCAAACTCCGCCGGGTAGATCAGGGCGATCAAATGGGTATTATCAGTATTGGTAAGCTGTGTTTTGCAGCGAGCTGGCGGCAGTTGCGTATCTGACCACGCAGTCAGCCGCCGAAAATCAGCCCTTGCGGTTTTTTCGTCAGCGGCGTAGAAAAACATCCCCGCTTCAAGCTGAAAAGCTTCCTTAGTAACGCCTTTCAGTTCCATTGTGCCGTCGGGATTGGCGCGATGGACTTTGTACACTTGCACATCGGCGAATCGTTCGCTTTCCAGAAGTTCGGCGACTTCTTCGGCGGTAAAGCCAACGCCGCAGTGGTCGCCAAAATCAACCACATACAACCCCATGTATTTATTCGCCTCATTAATTTCGGGCAGTTTCATCTGTATCTCCGCGTTACCGCAACAGGTTATTTTTCTTTAGCCACAAAAGGGGTCAGCTTTATACAAGCTCCTCCGCCGGGTGCTAAATTCAGTGTCATTGTTTTCGTTTTATCGACGGTCACCTCACGCGTCTTATAGGCCTGACGATTTGTGAGGTAATGCGTTTCGGGAGTATCTTCGCCGATAACAGCTTTATAGATGCCTGCGCGCAGAAAGTCCAGTTCAATTTTCAATGTTCGTTCCTGCTCGTTCCCTGCCGCCGCAACCAAATAGGTATCTCCGGTGCGCCGCATCATCACAATATACTTACCGATCTCGCCGGCCAGTGTTTTGCTTTCATCCCACGGCATCTTCTGCGACGCGATAAAATCGAACAGCACCGGGTGTTGTTTATAGGCATCGGGCGTATCCGGAATGACCGTCAGCCCGCTGAAAACGATTAGTGTTCGGGCTGCTTCGGCGGTGAGGGTGGAAGGGATTTCCGCAAAGACCTTGGGCCGTTGTTTTGTGGCATTGTCCAGATCGAACATACCGTTGTTCATGTCCAGCGGACCAGCCAGCATATTGACAAAAACTGAGGTCGTAAAAGTTGATGGTGTAAACGCCTTTTTCGCATCTGACTGCGCGTGACAAAATTCCCGTGTGAGACAATTGGGCCAGGTGCGATAGTCGCCACTGGGCGGGACCGGATTATCGTGGAAATTGCACATCAGTTTATATCTCGCACACATCCGGATCACTTCGCTTGTCCGGTTTACCTTGGGCTGACCGAGCTTTGCCTTCATAAACCCGTATTTAATCCCCACTGCGCCCCACTCAGCAAATTGTTTGAGTATGCGTTCCAACCCGTACTTCTTGGCTCCCACGTCGTTCAGATAGAGAAAGGTGCCGATTCCTTTACTGTTGGCATATCGGATAAACGCGGGAACATCTTTTTCGGGGGTGGCGGGATCGGAATTGGCCTCAAATTCCGGGCCGTACCAGTCGGCGTCCAAAAGCAGATACGGGATGCTCTTTTCGGCTGCGAAATCAACAAAGCAATCCCATGATTTCCTGTTGAGATCGTAGGTGAAACCATCGACCTGATGCCCCCATGCTCTCCAGTCCCAGAAAGATACGCCGGGCTTAATCCAGGAAGTGTCTTCAATTTTGCAGGGCGGATTCAGATTTTCGAGGAGATTGGAATCCACCAGCGAAGTAATGTTGTCGCTGATCATGATGACCCGCCATGGCATCGCGAAGGGCAGCTTGATCGAAGAGGGTTCGATGGTTGTTTCAAATCCACTACTGCCTTTTTCTGTTTTCAGTGTCATCCAACTAAAACGGTCAATATTCGCTTCGCACAAGGCCATCCAGCAATCATCAGCCGCCTCGACGGTGATTGGCCAGCGTCGTTGACCATCGCCATTGGTAATCTGTTCGGGGCCGATATTGATATTTTCTCCATTGTAGGACCAGCATGTCGCATCATGGGCAAATTGAAATTGGGTCAGGTCGTTTGTAATGGCCACATCCTGATTTCCTTCAATTGATTTGAGAACATATCTAAACGCCACTGCTTCATCATAGACTCGAAAGACAATATCCAAATCCATGGCTCTCGGCTTCATGACCCTCGTTTGAATTGTATATTCATTACAATGGTCTCGGACTAACCGCCGCTTTCCCCAAACCGGCTTCCATGACTGATCGATAACCTTTTTATCCAAATGCAGAAAGCTGAAAGCTGAAATTGCTGTGCCGTCGATTTCAAAACCCAGGTTACTTTCAGTGATTAACGATTCACAGCCACGAAGAATCTTATATGTTGGCAGATTGTTGCTCACTTCAACAATTACGCTAAATCGCTCATCCGGCGAAGTCATCCCGACTAAATCAGAAGATCTCTCAAACGCCCATGTGCATCCACTGAATATGATACATGCCAGGAACAATCCTGTTCGGCTGTATTTTGAACGATAAAGCATCGACCCTGCCTTCTATTTCACAATTAATTTTGCGAATTTTCGTTTTCCGACCTGTACGACCATGCCGTCGGCGGGGGTGATTTCCTGTGACGGGTTAGCAATTTTTTCATCGTTGATCTTGACGCCACCCTGCTTGCACATGCGTTTGGCCTCGCCGCCGGAGGCAACGAGGTTGCAATGGGTCAGTAGTTTGCTGGCCATGATCGGCTCGGCGGCGATTTCCACTTCTGGCATGTCATCTGGAAGCTGATTCTGTGCGAAGACTTTCTCGAATTCGGATGCGGCGGCTTCTGCCGCATCTGCATCATAAAACTGCTCGACGATGATCTTGCCGAGTTTGACTTTGGCTTCTTTTGGGTGTGTTTTGGACCCATCGCACAAAACCGCGATTTCCTCTGCTGGGATATCCGTCAGCAGCGTGAAGTAGTTTTCCATCAACTCGTCGGGGATGCTCATGGTCTTGCCGAACATATCCGACGGGGCATCGGTAACACCGATGTAGTTGCCCTTGGACTTGGACATCTTTTGCACGCCGTCAAGCCCGACCAGGATCGGCATGGTGATGACGATCTGTGGTTTTTGCCCGTCCAGCCGCTGTAAGTCGCGGCCGACAAGGTTGTTATAAGTCTGGTCCGTGCCGCCCAGTTCGACATCGCTCTTGATCGCGACCGAGTCATGCCCCTGCATCAGCGGATACAGAAACTCATGAACGCCGATGGGGTCGCCGTTTTTGTAGCGAATATCAAAGGTGTCCCGTTCCAGCATCCGCGCGACGGTGATCGAGGCGGTTAGCTTGATCACATCGGCCAGTTTCATATCGGCCAGCCATTCGCTGTTGTAGCGGACCTCGACCTTTTCCGGCGACATATCCAAAATCTTGCCCGCTTGGTCGAAGTAGGTCTGAGCATTTTGCTTGATATCCTCCGGCGTCAGCATCGGCCGCGTGGTGTTCTGGCCGGTTGGGTCGCCGATACGGGCGGTATAGTCGCCGATAATCAAGATGGCTTTGTGTCCTAAATCCTGAAATTGCCGCAATTTACGCAATACCACCGTGTGGCCCAGATGAATGTCCGGAGCCGTGGGGTCCATGCCCAGCTTAACCCGCAAAAGCGTGCCATTGGCGGCGGTCTCCATCAGCCGCTGGGTGAGTTCATCCTCGCTATAAACCTCGACCGTACCGCGTTTAAGCAGGTTTACCTGTTCTGCAATGTCCATTGTGCCATTCTCTCTGTTTTTGAGCCAATATTAAGATTCTCGTGTTCCGGCATCCATTGGCCCAAAATGGGTTCGTTTGGTAATTTTCGATTTTTAAGCCAAAAACGGCATTATTATTTCCTGCTGTATGGACATAACATGTTACTTTATTCCCTTTAACATTTTGCAGTTCCAAGAGTCCGCCTTATCCAATAGTTGGGTTTTTAGTTAAAGCATCAAAAACGGCGATTATACCAACTAATCCCCTTTCAGGCAAGGTTGCCTTTGGCGAGATCAACAGGATTGTGATTTGGTAATAGAAAAACGATTTTCTGTTAGAGCCGACGGCTCGTTATACAGTAGCCGGGGGTGGTAACCCCCGGAAATGATGTTCTTACAATGCTATAAGCCCCAGCGGGGCGAAACTAAAGCATTACTCTATATCGCCCTTTCAGGGCTTTTGGGTATTGGGGCATTTATTCTGGTGGTTCCACCACCGGCGACTATATTAAAGCCCTTCGGGCCTCATTTCAATTATGTCCATGACAAGTTGTAAAAGCCACTTGCTACCCACCTATTTGTTCTCTCGAGTAAACAATATTATGGCTATTATAAAAGCTGCTATAGGAGCAAATATACTGATGGTAATGAGACTATAATCCAACACGGTAAATTTTGAAATTATGATTAGCAAATCAACAGCTACGCTATCACCATCATATAAATGTCCATATCTCAGATTCAACACTTGAAAAGTAAATAGTGGAAATAGGAACAGGCACGAAAGTAAGATCAGATGGTTAGTTTCCAATTTGTTCTGGAAATACAACGGTTTCATAAGAGGTTTCCTATCGCCGCGAGGGTTTTTTCGGTGGCTCCCTTGTTTTGGCGGATGACGGTTTGGCCGTTGGTGGCGGTGCGGCGGGTGAGTTCGGGATTGATCAGCGTTTGCAGGGTTTTGTCGAATAGGTCGGCTTCGTCGACTACCTCGATTGCGCCCTGGTCCTTTAGCAGGACTTCGACCGTTTGTTTGAAGTTGAAGGTGTGCGGGCCGAACAGGGTGCATTTGCCGAGCGCAGTTGGTTCCATCATGTCCGAGCCGCCCATTGGCGTCAGTGTTCGCCCGACAAAGACGACGGTTGCCAGTGAATAGAACTTTTTCAAATCGCCCATCGTATCGCCGAGGATGACTGTGGGTTTGCCGGTCGTGATCGAGTCATTTTCTTTCAACGCGCTGTATCGCACAAACCCGAACCCCGCCTCATCGATTAGTGCGGCCACTTCGTCAAACCGTTCGGGCTTTCGCGGGATAATCGCCAGCCGCAAATCTTCCAATCCGTCTTGTTTTTTGAGCTTGGCAAAGGCATTCAGGATCATCTTTTCCTCACCGGGACCGGTTCCGCCGGCGACCCATAATTGCTCATTCAGAAAATGAATCTGTTTGGCCAGTCGGTCGGCGCCCTCGATGGTCCCATCGGTCTGGGCGGTGTCGTACTTGAGCGAGCTGGTAACAACGACCTTGTTTTTTTCGCAGCCCAAAGCAACAAACCGCTCGGCATATTCATCCGTCTGTGCCAACACCAGCGAGACCTTGCGGAACATGGCTTTTGTAAGGCTGCGGATCTTTTGGTATTTCGGGAAACTACGGTCGCTGATACGTCCGTTGACCACGACAATCGGTACGCCTTTTCTGTTGGCAATGGAGGCCATATTTGGCCAGACCTCCAACTCCATCAGCAGGATCATTGCCGGGTTGAGCCGGGCGAACGCGCGTTTCATCATCCATGAAAAATCAAACGGAAAATAAAAGACCGAATAGTCTTGTGCGTACAGTGTTTTAGCTCTTGCCAGACCGGTATCGGTGGTCGATGACAGCACGATTTCGAACTCGGGCATTTGTTGGGCGAGTTGGTCGATCAGTGTGCGGGCGGCGTTGACCTCGCCGACGCTGACGGCGTGTATCCAGATACACTGTTTGTTGGGATGTCCGCGATGGATAAACCCCCGCCGCTGATCCCAGTCGCCACGATAGCGACCATGAAACACCCGCCGGTATAAAATCTTTGGGCTGTAAAGCACCAACCCAACGCTATAAAGTATGTTCATTAGTATTCGCATAGTTATCTATCTCTCTATTCCCACGGCCAAGCACAGCTTGACCGTGCCACCCACAAGAAAATCAATCTTTAATTGTCAATCCAAAATCATAGCCACAAACACTGATTCTGTCAATCACTCATAAAGTTTAGGCAATCTGACACAAATTTTGAATATTGATATCTTCAAGAATATCCTTATAATACTGGGCATGGCAGATATAACATGCAGCAATTGTGATTTTATATTTCCGGCACAACAGAGAGCGGTTTCACAGATTTTGCGTTGCCCGAAATGCAGGGAATGTGTGACTGTCTCCGCGGTTGTGTCCGGCGAAGAAACAGAATTGCTCTCGAATCCCACTTCTCAAAAATCCGCGTGGAAGTGGCGTGATATCATCATTGGATTTCTCTTTCCTGTTCTGATATTTGGGTTAATGTACCTGTTGCGTTTCGTAGGTTTTGGTGTAACACCACTTATCGGAATCTTATGGATAATAGTAAGTGTTGCATCTTTTTTAGCAGTTGCCCTTTGGATGTATCGTAAACGAATGGGCTCATGGCCTTTCAAACCTGTCACACTGAAATGTTTTGTAAAAGAATCACTTTGGGCTTTCCTGTATGTTTTGTTGTATTTTCTAATTTTTTTCCTCTTAGAATTATCACTAAAAACTCTTTTTGGTTTTGAAGACCCATCGAACTATTTGGGACGATATGATGTTTTTGGGTTTAACAATGCTGTTTACATTGCTGTGTTAGTATGTGTTTTTACGGTCGTCCCTTTTTACGAAGAGGTTTATTTTCGGGGTTTTTTGTATCCAGCTTTGAAGAGTCGTGTCCATTGGATTATCGCCGGAATTTGCCAAGCCTTATTTTTTGCTGTTTTGCACCGATATAATTGGTTCGGTTTCATTGCAACATTTTTAATCGGACTTATGCTCATGTTCATTTATGAGCATAGAAAACGATTATTAACACCGATTTTAGCACATGCTCAGATAAACTTTCTGTGTTGTCTTGTTGTGTTTGGGCTTTTTGTGATGAATCATCATATCCCTGCTCAGACTTGGGAGGAAGCCAATATTAAACCGGAATGGTTATACGATGAACCCCCAGAGTATGTAGAACAGATGGACAGCGGTGAAGAACAACGGCTCTATGCAATTGAGACATGGGGCAGTCAAGGTTGCAGATTATGGAAAAAGGAAGCGAATGTTTTTAATTCGATTTTGATTTGGTTTCCAGAAGACAAAGGAGCATGTGCCAAAGCAAAGCTCGGGATGGTTTCCATTTACTTCTTTCATTTAAATGATTACCGAAGGGCAATAGTGGAGGCCGATGATTTATTGACAAATTTCGTTACAGACCGAGAAACCTGTGCTTCCGCATGGCTGTATAAAGCATACAGTTACGAAGCTCTTCATGAGTATGAAAACAGTCGTGAATCGGCAGAAGTGGTTCTTTCAGATTATAATGATTGTGAATACGAAAGATATGCCGCTGAGGGTTTGTTAGAATCATTACCGGCAGAATAAGCGATGGGTGGCATCGGTCAAGTTGTTCCCTTGGCCTCGCTCGGGTCATGGCTTGGCTGTGGAAAATCCCGAAGGGATTGAACAATGGTAGCCCCGGGTGGAGCACAGCGTAACCCGGGGTTGGGATGGTTGGTGATGCTTGTTACCACGGGTTTTGGTCGCACTTTATCCGTTATACCCGCGGCTACCGTTGTTAAGGCCCGCCGGGCTTTTTTATATACCCCCTCGTTGCTGCGCGACACTCCCCCTTGGCAGGGGGAGAGCTTTTTATAGAAAGGGGGACGGCTTTGAGGCCGTCCCTTTTGGGTTTGTGACAACAGCGGTGCGGCGCGAGCCGCCCCGATTGCGTTATCGAAAACGCTGGCGTTATATTGGAGGGCTTGCGCCCTCACGCTTTTGTGCGGGCGAGCCGCCCGCGTTCCCAGTTATAGATCCAGCGGGCTGACGCTGTCGCCCTTGGCCGCTTGCAGGTCTTTGAGGCGTTTGCGAATTGCATCAAAGGTGTCGTAAACCAACTGCGGCGTATCGGAGACCTTTTCTTTGTAGATCGCTTCGACACGGTCATACTTGGCCAGCATATTCGCCACGCGGACCGTAAACTGCTGAACATACTCTTCCTGAGTGTAGTCCTTGTTCAGTTTCTCTTTGAACAGCGGCGCGAGATCTTCATGCTTGGGAATCCAGCCGGTCGGGGTCTTGATGGCCTCGACATCGCCGTTGACCCGCAGTTCGGCCCACAGCAGCCAGACCATCTTATCGAGCTTGCCGTTAAGAAACTCGCCGTCTTCCTTGAGGAAGTAGTTCGTCGAGA